>JANNJH010000340.1:0-1175 GCA_031405775.1 Sphingomonadales bacterium
CGGCAGATCGGGCTCGATGCGGCGCATGCGGATCGCCGCGAAGCCGAGAATGGCGAACAGCAACGTCACCATCGGCGCATAGATGTTGACGAGCAGTTCGAAACTGCCGGTGCCGGCGAGCAGCGCGATCAACGCGGTCGAAAACACCACGCCGGCAACCGGCGTGCCATTGGCCGAGACGCGCGCGAACGTGTCGGGCAGCAGCTTCGAGCGCGCCATGCCGAGCAGGACGCGCGGCTGCATCATCACTTGCAGATTGGCGATGGTGAACACCGAAAGCACCGCCAGTCCGGTGATGATGGTGTCGCCCCATGGCCCGGCGACGAGCGCAGCCGCATCGGCGACCGGCAGGTTCGACTTGACGAGTATGTCCATCGGCAGCGCGTGCAGCAGCGCGGCGTTGACGAGCAGGTAGATCGCCATCACCAGCACGATGCCACCGAAAGTGGCGCGCACGACATTGCGCTCGGCCGATTTGACCTCCTCGAGGAAATACACCGCACCCTGCCAGCCGCCATAGGTGCCGGTGATCAGCCGCGCCGCGGTGATGATGCCGGCAAACGTCATCGCGCTCGACATCGGTGGCGGGTTGGCGCGCGCCGGCGCCGGGCTGGTGAACCCGAAGATCGCGATGATCAGCGCGACCAGAGCCAGCGCCTTGAGAAAGCTGCCGATATTCTGTGTCAGCCCGCTGGTGCGCGTGCCGCTGAGGTTGATCGCGCCGAGCACCAGCACCTCGATCACCGCGATCAGCCCCGTCGGCAGCGCGGTGCCAAAGCCCAGCCGCTGGACATATTCGGCGAACACCACCGCCATGAACGCGGTCGAGATCGTGCCCTGCAGCCAGTCGCTCCAGCCGACGATCAGCCCGGTCAGCGGCCCGAAGGCGCGTGTCGCAAACACATATGGCCCGCCGGCGTGCGGCATCGATGCCGCAAGTTCGACGGTCGGGAAGGCATAGACCAGCACGAGCAATCCGCCCGCCGCCCAGGCCAGCATGATCAGCGTCGGATCGGGAATCGCCGCCGCGACCAGCCCCGGCGAGCGCATGATCCCCGAACCGATGATACCGCCGATGACGACAGCGAGCGCGAACCCCGGCCCGAGCACGCGCAGCAACTGGCCTTTGGCGGCGATGCCCGTTTGGTTTTGTGCCGCCTCGCCCACTCAGTCGG
>JANNJH010000341.1:0-1082 GCA_031405775.1 Sphingomonadales bacterium
CGTTTGACAAACCGTCAGGGGTATCCGCCTTCGCGCGTTCCGCGCTTCGGCGAGATTGAGAAACACCCTGGAACCTGATCCCGTTGACACGGGCGGAGGGAGTGCGGAGATGAAGAAGTCCACGCCAGTACCCATTGCCTCGACCTACGAAGAGGCCTATCCCCATTCACTCAAGGTGTACGACGAGCAGGTCGTCGACACGCCAGCCGGACCGGCGACGCTCCGGGTCCCGTTCCGCGAGGTCACCCTCGGCGGCGGCGAGACGCCGGTGCGGCTGTACGATACGAGCGGTCCTCAGGGCCACGATCCGCGCGTCGGATTGCCGAAGCTCCGCGAGCCGTGGATCGCCCCCCGCCGTGCGGCGGCGACAGCGGGGCAGGCGGTGACGCAGCTGCACTACGCGCGCAAGGGAGAGATCACGCCGGAGATGGCGTTTGTCTCCACGCGCGAAGGCCTTCCCGCTGAATTCATCCGCGAGGAAGTGGCACGAGGCCGCGCCATCATTCCCGCCAACATCAACCACCCCGAGATCGAGCCGATGATCATCGGCCGCAACTTCCTGGTGAAGATCAACGCCAACATCGGCAACTCCGCGGTCTCGTCCTCGATCGACGAGGACGTGGAGAAGCTGCGATGGTCCACGCTCTGGGGCGCCGACACGGTGATGGACCTGTCAACGGGCAAGAAGATCCACGAAACACGGGAGTGGATCATCCGCAACTCGCCGGTGCCGATCGGCACCGTGCCGATCTATCAGGCGCTGGAAAAAGTCGGCGGGGTCGCCGAAGACCTAAGCTGGGAAATCTTCCGCGATACGCTGATCGAGCAAGCCGAACAGGGCGTCGATTATTTCACTATCCATGCGGGCGTCCGCCTGCCTTATGTGCCGCTCGCCGCCAAACGCGTCACCGGCATCGTCTCCAGAGGCGGCAGCATCATGGCGAAATGGTGCCTCGCGCATCACAAGGAAAGCTTCCTCTACGAACATTTCGACGACATCACCGAAATCATGAAGGCCTATGACATCGCTTACTCGCTGGGCGATGGCCTGCGCCCCGGCTCGATCGCCGACGCCAATGACG
>JANNJH010000342.1:0-2610 GCA_031405775.1 Sphingomonadales bacterium
CAACATCAATGGTGAGATCCGCACCCGTACCGCCTGTGAGATCGCGAACGACTTTGTTCCATTCGGGTTGCTCGCGATAGTTGATGGTCTCGTCCGCACCTAGTGTCCTGAGCCGCGCACACCGCTCCGCGCTGGAAGAGATCATGATGACTCGCGCGCCAAACAGCTTGGCGAACTGGAGCGCGAAAATGGAAACACCGCCGCCGCCCTGCAGGAGCACCGTCATTCCCGGATACAGCGGCACAGCGCTGCACAGCGAATGCCAGGCCGTCACTCCGGCGCAAGGAAAAGTCGCGCCTTCTTCAAAGCTCAAATGAGCAGGCAAGATCACCGCTTCACTATGATGCACGACGATCTCTTCGCGCATGACACCGGGTGTACCCATGCTGCCACGCCCGAAAGCGCAATCGCACCAGGGCCGCATCGATGGCTTGCAGGAAACGCGAGCGGTCGACCTTGGAGAACGCCCCAGGCCCGCCCGGCACGACGTCGCCGCCGGCGCGCAGATCGGCCATGATGGCGCGCGTCGCGATGGCGGCACCGATCGAACTCGTTGTAAATGCCCGGCCATTGTG
The DNA here is from genome assembly GCA_031405775.1 of Sphingomonadales bacterium. Taxonomy (GTDB): domain Bacteria; phylum Pseudomonadota; class Alphaproteobacteria; order Sphingomonadales; family Sphingomonadaceae; genus Sandarakinorhabdus. The sequence continues at coordinate 576 of JANNJH010000342.1, forward strand.
CGCCAGCACCGTCGCCCCGGCCTTCAAACAGCGATCGGCGAGCAAGATGTCGCCAGTCACCACCAGCGCCGCCGTATCGCTCTGCTCGGCAATCCAGTCATCGGCGGCATCAAAACTATCGCTGACCATCATCTGCGTCACCAACGGATGGCCTGGCAACCGCATGCCGCTGTTGCTGACCACCACGACCGGCACGCCATGGCGGATCGCCACCCGGTAGATGTCGTCCTTGACCGGACATGCATCGGCATCGACGAGGATGCGCACTGTGGTCAGCGCCGCATCCTAGAGCGCATCGGCGATGCGGGCCACCAGTCGCGCCGCGACTTCGGCCTTGGTCGCGGCGCCCCAATCCTCGCTGCCGGCGCTGGAAACCAGATGGACATGGGTATCGTCCTCGCCGAAAACGCCGGTCGAAACGTCATTGGCGATGATCCAGTCGGCGCGCTTTTTCGTCAGCTTGGCGGCGGCGTTGGCGAGCAGGTCGCCGGTTTCCGCGGCAAAACCGATGACCAGGCGCGGTCGCCGCGGGCCATGTCCGACGCTTGCCAGAATGTCGGGATTTTCGACCAGCGCCAGCGACGGCGGCGCCGAATCCTTGGTTTTCTTCAGTTTTCCCTGCAAAGCCTCGACCCGCCAATCGGCGACGGCAGCGACCATCACCGCGACATCGGCGGGCAGGGCGGTCGCCACCGCCGCCGCCATGTCGCGGGCGCTGACAACGTCGATGCGGTTGACGCCGGCGGGGGTCGGCAGCGCCACCGGCCCGGCGATAAGCGTCACCCGCGCGCCTTCCGCGGCAAGCGCCGCAGCGATGGCAAAGCCCTGCTTGCCCGATGATCGGTTGCCGAGAAATCGCACCGGATCAATGGCTTCGTGCGTCGGCCCGGCGGTGACGAGGGCGTGCTTGCCCACAAGCCGCCCGGTCGAAAATCGCGCCGCGATGGCGGCCATGATGGCCGGCACTTCGGGCAGGCGACCGGGGCCGAACTCGCCGCAGGCCATGGCGCCGATATCGGGATCGATGACGGTGACGCCGTCGCGGCGCAGCGCGGCGAGGTTGCGCTGGGTGGCGGGGTGGAGCCACATGCGGACGTTCATCGCCGGCACCATGAGCACGGGCGTGTCGGTGGCAAGCAGCAGCGTCGAAGCCAGATCATTGGCGGCGCCGGTGGCGGCGCGCGCCATCAGGTCGGCGGTCGCCGGGCAGACGACGACCAGATCGGCCGAGCGGGACAGGGCGATATGCCCCATGCTGGCCTCGTCGTCGAGATCCCATAGCGAGGTGCGGACCTTGGCCTCGGCGAGCGCGCCAAGCGAAAGCGCCGTAACGAACCGCGCCCCGCCCTCGGTCTGGACAGGGGTGACGCTGGCCCCGGCGCGCCGCAGCTCGCGGACAAGCTCGAGCGACTTGAACGCAGCGATGCCGCCGCCGACGATAAGAAGGATGGTCTTGCCCTGCACAGCGATTATCCTTAGCCGGGGTTAACGCCGCTTGAAATAGCCTAACCCAGCCAGTGCGCCGCCGCCGCGCCAGCGCCGGCCGCCAGGATCAGCCAGGGCGTCGTCCAGCTCCGGTTGTCGCGGCGCGGCAGCGGCGGCAGCGGCGGGCCTTCGGGGGCGGCGCCGGGCATCGGATTGGCGGCGACCCACTGGCGCAGGATGCGCGGCAATTGCGCCAGCGCCCGGGCATTTTCGACGAGCCGGTCGGCGATCATCGCTTCGGGTCCCATCTCGTCGCGGACCCAGTCGCGGACATAGGGCTCGGCGACTTCCCACATGTTGACCGTGGGATCGAGCGTCAGCGCGACGCCTTCGACCATCACCATGGTCTTTTGCAGCAGCAACAGGTGCGGCTGCACCGCCATGTCGAAGGCGCGGGTGATGGCGAACAGCCCGTCGAGCAGATTGGCGATCGAGATGTCGCGCGTCGCCAGCCCGCGGATCGGCTCGCCGACAGCGCGCAATGCGGTGGCAAATTCGCCGATGTCATGGTGCGCGGGCACATAGCCCGCTTCGAAATGGATTTCGGCGA
>JANNJH010000343.1:0-1429 GCA_031405775.1 Sphingomonadales bacterium
GGCCAACGAAGGCCGGCGTCATCGGCGTCGGCGTCTGCTGGGACCAATGGTATCCCGAAACGGCGCGGGCGATGATGTTGCAGGGCGCCGAAGTGCTGATGTTCCCGACCGCGATCGGGTCGGAACCGCATGATCCCGGGCTTGATACGCGGCGGATGTGGCGGCGGGCGATGCAGGGCCATGCCGTAAGCAATGTCGTGCCGGTGGTGGCGAGCAACCGCTTTGGCACCGAGGAAGCCGGGACTCCGCACGCGCAGGCTTTCTACGGCACCAGCTTTATCGCCGACCAGCGCGGCGATATCGTTTGCGAACTCGGCGATGACGAAGCGGGCCGGGTGATGGCGACGTTCGATCTCGATCTGGTGGCCAAGCATCGCGCCGCGTTCGGGTTTTTCCGCGATCGGCGACCGGAGCTTTATGGGCGGCTGGCGCAGGATATTTGACGCGCATCGGTGACGCGGGCCCAGAATTCGGCCTCCAGCCTGGCCATGCGGGCGATATAGGGCTCGTCGCGCAAGATGGTCAGCAGCAGGCCGCGACGCTTGGGCAACCAGACCCAGAAATCGATGGCGGCAAAGCCGGTGACCGCAAGAATATGCTGGAGTTGGCCGATATAATAGCGCGGGACGGTGCCGGTTGTGGCGGTGTGTTCGTAAACCTTTTCGCCGCATTTGATCTCGACAAGGCGTTGGTTGGCGCGGTCGATGCCATCGAGGCTGGCGCGCTGCCATGGCCGGGCGGTCGATTGCAGGCAGGCGGGTTGCAAATCATGGCCACTGGCTTCGGCATAGCGGGCGCGGGCATGGGGTTCGAGCGCGGTGCCGCGCGCCATCGCCGCATTGCCGGCGGCGGCGAACGAGCGTGGCGGCGCGCATTTTTCCTTGAACAGGCTGTTTGCCGACTTCCACGGGTTTTCGCCCAGAACGGCGGCGGCCTCGGAGGCGCCGATGCCGTCATGCCGCCACGCCAGCCATTTGCCGGTGCCCTGGTCGTGATCGATGACATCGAACGCCATCAGCGTAAGCCCATCGCGGTTGCGAACACGGCTTCGAACATCTCGGTCGTCAGGCGGCCGGTGTTGGTATTGAGTTGCGAGCAATGATAGCTGTCGACGATGGTATAGCCGGTGTGGAGCACATGGACGGCGCCATGGCCGAAGGGCGCCTTTGGCAGTTTTCCGCCAAGCGCCTTCACCGCCGACTGGTGCGCGGTGCCGCCGAGCGCAATGATGACTTTCAAGTTTGGCAGGCTGTGGAGATGCTGGACAAGGAAGGGCCGGCAGGCGTGGATCTCGGCGGTTTCGGGCTTGTTGCCCGGCGGCACGCAGCGAACGGCGTTGGAGATGAAGACGCCGTCGAGGCGCACGCCATCATCGGTTTTGGCGGCATATTCGCCGTGGCTGAGGCCGAATTTGGCGAGCGTGGCGTAG
>JANNJH010000344.1:0-2929 GCA_031405775.1 Sphingomonadales bacterium
GCTTCGTTCTCGGAATCGTACGAAAGCACCTGCGCGATGACGAGGACTTCATTGTAGAAGCCTTCGGGGAACAGCGGGCGCAGCGGGCGATCGATGAGGCGCGAGGTCAGCGTCTCATTTTCGGTGGCGCCGCGTTCGCGCTTGAAGAAGCCACCGGGGATGCGGCCGGCGGCGGAGAATTTTTCCTGGTAATGGACGGTCAGCGGGAAGAAATCCTGGCCTTCCTTGACGTTCTTGGCAGCGGTGACGGCGCACAGAACGACGGTTTCGCCATAGGTGGCGAGCACGGCGCCATCGGCCTGACGGGCGATGCGACCGGTTTCGAGGGTCAGCTTGCGGCCGCCCCATTCGATTTCCTGCTTGTGGATCGTGAACATGTTTCGTCTTTCGTGTCGGCGCTGTCGCCCTATTGCGTCAGCGCTGTGCGGACCGGTTTCAAGGCCCGCGCCTGTGTGGCGGGCGGCCGCGCCTTGCGGTCCGTGCCTGCCGTCCGGCAGCCGCGACCATCGCGGCTGTCCGGAAAAAGCGAAAGGCCCCGCCTATCTGGACGGGGCCGTTCGGATTACTTGCGAAGCCCGAGCTTCGCGATGAGATCGGTGTAGCGCGGCTGGTTGATCTTCTTGAGATAATCGAGCAGCGAGCGGCGCTTGTTGACGAGCACCAGCAGACCGCGACGGCTGTGGTTGTCCTTGGCGTGGGTCTTGAAATGCTCGGTCAGATTGGCAATGCGCTCCGACAGGATCGAGACCTGGACCTCGGGCGAACCCGTATCGTTGGCGGCGCGGGCATTGCCCTTGATGACTTCGGCCTTGCGTTCAGCTGTAATCGACATCGGTTACTCCTTGATTGGAACCGAAAGGTTCAAAGATTGAACCCGCGCACGACCCGAACCTCTGCCGAAGCAATCTCGACCAGCGCCACGGGAACAGAGCCGAGGCAGGCGAGATAGGTGCCGGGTGTGGCAGGATGCCCGAAAAGCCTGCGCCCCTGTCGGAGCGCCGCCGCCTGTTCGGGATCGATAGCGAGAGCCGGGATGTCGTCCAGCCCCGCCAGAAGTGGCAGGAGAGCCTGTTCAAGCGACGCCCCCTGCACCAGAGACTCGAATTTGTCCAGCGATATCGCCTGTTCGATGCCGAACGGCCCGGCTTTGGTGCGGCGCAGCATGACGACATGGCCGACGGTGCCAAGCGCCACGGCGATATCGCGCGCCAGGCTGCGGATATAGGTGCCCTTCGACACGCTGGCCGAAAAGCGCGCGGTGTCGGGGGTGGCCTCGACCAGCGTCAGCGCGTGGATGGTGACGTGACGGCTGGCGAGTTCGACCGTCTCGCCGGCGCGGGCGAGGGCATAGGCGCGCTGGCCGTCGATCTTGAGCGCCGAATATGCCGGCGGAACCTGGTCGATAGGCCCGGTGAAGCGCGGCAATATGGCTAGGATCGCGGCGGTGTCGGGGCGGACGTCGCAGGTGGCGGTGATTTCGCCTTCGGCGTCCTCGGTCGCGGTCGCTGCGCCCCATTGCACGGTGAAATCATAGGTTTTCGTTGCGTCGAGCATCCGGCCGGCGAGCTTGGTCGCCTCGCCGATGGCGATGGGCAGCACGCCGGTCGCCAGCGGATCGAGCGTGCCGCCATGGCCGATGCGATCGGGGCGGATGCCGATACCGCGCAGGATGCGCTTGGCCGCGGCGACGCCCTGCGCGCTGGACAGCCCGAGCGGTTTGTCGAGGATGAGCCAGCCGTTGATCGTCAATCTTCCGGGCTTTCGGCGAGCATCGCGGCGATGGCCGCCTTCAAGGCCGGAAATTCATCGATGACCACGAACCAGATCAGGCCGGGATCGACGCGTTCATAGGCGTGGCGCAACCAGTTGCCGACATCGGCGACACGGCGCCATGGCACGCCGGGGTGGCGGGCGGTCATTGCCGGATCGAGATGGCGGCTGGCTTCGGAGATGACTTCGATGCCGCGCTCGACGGCGCTGCGTCGCAACCAGTCGTCGCGAAAGCCTTCGAGCGCCATGCCGGCAATCGCCGCTTCGATGGCGGCGATCTGTTCGGCGATGTCGAGGAGCCGGAGCCGCTGGGCGCGTCTGGCCATCAGAAAATGCGCAGCGCTTCGGCCTCGATGCGCGGGCGCAGATAGGGATGCAGCGACGTGCGGGTCATGACATCGACCTTGCCGCCGAGCAGGTCTTCGATCGTCTCGTGCACCGCCATGACACCGAACAGGTTGAGGCGAGAATCGGCCGGATCGAAGAACAGGTCGATATCGCTGTCGGGGCCGGCATCGTCACGCGCGGTCGATCCGAACAGGTAAAGCGCCGCCACGCCTGCCGAACGAAGCTGTTCGACATGGGCCTTGAGGCGGGATGTGGCTTCGGCACGGCGCATGACCTTCCTTAGCATTATCGGCCCGGCGAAGTCACCGCCGCCGCAGCGGCGTCGCGCAGCAGGTCGTCAGCATCGGCCAGCGGCACGAAAAGCTCAGGCATCGCCGTCGTCATCCTGATCGGCGGCTTCGTCGCGTATATCCGACAGGCGTCGCGGCCGCTCTTCGGGCGCAAGATCGCGGGCGATAGCGGGGCGGCGCAGGATGGCGTCGATGCGGGCGCCGGCGTCGAAGCTCTCGTCGCGGCGAAAGCGCAGGTCGGGGGTGTATTTCGTCGCCAGCTGGCGGGCGACTTCACCGCGCAGATAACCGGCATGCCGGGCAAGCGCCTTGACCACGGCGTCATCGTCGCCGCCGCCCAACGCCTTGATAAAGACGGTGGCGTGGCGAAGATCGGCGGTGACGCGAACCTCGCTGACCGAGACAATGGTGCGCGCCAGCAGCTCGTCGCGCAGTTCGCCGCGGCCCAGAACCTCGGAGATGGCGTGGCGGACCAGTTCGCCGATACGCTGGAGGCGGATCGAGCGGCCTTGGGCGTCTGG
>JANNJH010000345.1:0-1959 GCA_031405775.1 Sphingomonadales bacterium
CGATCGATCTTGCCATTGGGCGTGCGCGGCAGCGCCGCCAGCGTCACGACCTGCGCCGGCACCATGACGGCAGGCAGGTTCTGGCGCAGATATTCGCGCAGGTCGCCAAGCGGCGCATCGGTTGCGGGCACGACATAGGCGACAAGGCGGCTGTCACCCGGCGTATCCTCGCGCGCGACCACCACCGCCTCACGCAGCGACGGGTGCGCAGCAAGCTCGGCCTCGATCTCGCCGAGTTCGATACGGTGGCCACGAATCTTGACTTGGTTGTCGAGCCGTCCGAGAAATTCGATCCTCCCGTCATCGCGATAGCGCGCCAGATCGCCGGTGCGATAAACTCTCTCGCCGTCGCGGAACGGATGCGCCACGAAGCGCTCGTCCGTCAGCTCGGGGCGGCGCAGATAGCCGCGCGTCACGCCGTTGCCGCCGATCACCAGTTCACCAGGCACCCCATCCGGCACCGGCCGCAGCCGGCGATCGAGAATATAGACTTGCTGGTTGCGAAGCGGCCGGCCCAGCGGCACGCCGCCATCGATATCGCCGATCGCCTCGACGGTCGACCAGATCGTCGTTTCGGTCGGCCCATACATGTTCATGACGGTGCCGCCGACCAGGCGTTTCAGGTCGCGCGCCAACGCCGGCGGGAAAGCCTCGCCGCCAACCATCATCGCCTGCAACGACGCCAGTGCCGGTGCGGCGCGTTCGTCGGCGAGCAACAGGCTGGCCATCGAAGGCGTGCATTGCAGGTGGGTGACGCCGTGCCGCTCGATCAACGCCGGGACATCCTGCCGTTCGGAAATCCCGCCGCCCGCCGCCAGTTTCCGAACCGCGTTGAGTTGCGGCAGATGCGCCATCACCGTGGCCGAATCGATACCGAAATCGATCAGGCAGGCGATCTCATCGACCCCTGCGCGCTTCACCCGATCGATCATCGGCGCGCATCCCGCCGGGGTGCCGAACAGGCCGCTGGTCTCGTAATACCGGTCACAGGCATGGTCGAGCAGCGCCGCCATTTCCGTCTCATCCAGGCTGTCGAGTTCGATGCCGCCGCTGGCGGCGTCCATGCCCGAACGGCGCTTGAAGGCTGGAAATGACCAGGCGTATTGCTTGATGAGGCTCGCCGAACTGCGCAGATAGGCGATCAACGGGCCGCGGACGACAGCACGCACGCTATCGTCGTCGCTGCCGACAAAGCTGTGCAGCATCAGCGCCGCATAGCCCTCGCCGGGGTGGCCGGCCGCGCGCCACGCCCGGCGATAGGCCGCCAGCTTGTCGGTCAGTTCCTCGATGGTCTGGCCCAGCAGGTGGGTGAGGACGCGGGCGCCGATCCGCCCCGCCGCCTCGAAGGTTTCGACATTGCCCGCCGATGTCAGCCAGAACGGCAGCTCGGGCTGGATCGGTCGCGGCAGGATCGAAATGCTCGGCTCGTTGCCCAGCGGCCCGGGGAATGCCACGGCTTCACCGCGCCACAACCGCCGCACGACTTCGATGTCGCGTAGCATGATATCCTTGTTATTCTTGAATTTTTCTGGCGCCAGCACGAAATCGTCGGGCTGCCAGCCGGAGGCGAAGGAGATGCTGACCCGCCCATTCGACAAATTGTCGACAACCGACCAGTCTTCGGCGACGCGGATCGGATGGTGGAGCGGCAGCACCACGCTGCCGGCGCGGATCTCGATCCGTTCGGTCACTGCGGCAATCGCGGCGCTGGCCACGGCGGGATTGGGGTATAGCCCGCCAAAGGCGTGAAAATGCCGCTCGGGTGTCCACACCGCCGCGAACCCCTCGCGGTCGCCGTATTTCGCGCCTTCGAGCAGCAGCCGATATTTGTCAAAGGCGGCTTCCGACGCGTCACTGGCGAAATAGAACAGGCTGAAACCCAGCGGCCGTGCGGAATGTTCGCCGTGGCTTTGCACAACGGCTTGCCCGACCTGCCGGTCCTCGCCGGTGTAGATCACC
>JANNJH010000346.1:0-1302 GCA_031405775.1 Sphingomonadales bacterium
CCCATCGCAAGCTCGGTCGCACGACCAGCCACCGCCTCGCCATGTTCCGCAACATGTCGGCGAGCCTCATCAAGCACGAGCAGATCACCACGACGCTGCCCAAGGCGCGCGAAATCCGCCCCTATATGGAAAAGCTGATCACCCTCGCCAAGCATGGCGGCCTGTCGAACCGCCGTCTGGCGCACGCCCGCCTCGGCGACGATGTCCAACTGATCAAGCTGTTCGATGTCCTCGCCGCGCGCTACGCTGATCGTCCCGGCGGCTATGTTCGCATCGTCAAGTGCGGCCTGCGCCGTTCGGACGCGACGCCGATGGCTATCGTTGAATTCGTCGATCGCGACACGTCGGCCAAGGGCCAGGATTCCGGCCCGGTCGAGACCTTCGACGGCGAGGATTGATCCGCCGGCGGGCTTGCCCCGCCACAACGAGACGGTGATTGCGCGGGCCGCTGCCGGATGCTAGCGCCCCCACCTATTCCCGATGTGCAATTGTTGCGAAAGATCAAGCGATCATGGCTGACGAAATCGATATGCCGCAGGCCGTGGACGGCCTCGACCAGGCTGGCAACGACTTGCCGCAAGTCTCCATCCTGACCCAGTACATCAAGGACCTGTCGTTCGAGAACCCGAATGCACCCGAGTCGCTGCAGTCCAACGAGCAGCCGCGCATCGACGTCAATGTCTCCGTCAATGCCAAGCGCGCCGGCGACAATGTCTATGAGGTCGAACTGAAGATCAGCGCCAAGGCGATGACCGGCGACACCACCGCCTTTGTCATCGACCTGCTCTACGCTGGTCTGTTTGGCCTCGCCAACGTTCCCGAGGAAGCGCTCGAACCCTTCCTTATCATCGAAGCGCCGCGGATCATCTTCCCGTTCGCCCGCCGCATCATCGCCGATTCGGTCCGCGACGGTGGCTTCCCGCCGCTGATGCTCGATCCGATCGATTTCGCCTCGCTCTACATGGCGCAGCAAGGTCAGGGCCAGGCGTCGATGTCGGGCACCCAGGTCGGCAATGCCTGACGTCATCGCCTCTCCCGCGGCGCGGGAGGGGTGATTTGAATTTGCTCCGCGCCACCGCCACCCTCGGCGCATTGACACTCGTCAGCCGCGTCGCAGGATTCGTCCGCGACATGCTGATGGCGCGCTATGTCGGGGCCGGCATGGCGGCCGACGCCTTTCTCATCGCCTTCCGCCTGCCCAATCTGTTCCGCGCGCTGTTCGCCGAGGGGGCCTTTTCGGCAGCCTTCGTGCCGATGTTCAACCGTCAGGTCGGCGCCGACAAGGGCGACATGACCGCCGCC
>JANNJH010000347.1:0-1482 GCA_031405775.1 Sphingomonadales bacterium
CGGCGTCACCAGCTGGAACGTCGGGTTCGACTGGCCGCCACTGAAGCGCGACACCGTCAACGGTCCGCGAAAACCCTCGACATTGGCCGCCAGCCATTCGGCCAGCCGCGCCTCGTCGAGATCGCCGGGACGCCGCGCGCCGAATTTCGCAGCGCTCATGCCACCGCCGCCGCCTTCTTCGCATGGTCGCGCTTTATCTTCTTGGCGAGCGACCATTTGTGCACCTCGGTCGGGCCATCGTAGATGCGAAAGGCGCGGATCTCGCGGAACACCTGCTCGACGATGGTGTCGCGCGTCGTGCCGGTGCCGCCCATGACCTGCACGCAGCGATCGGCGACACGGAACAGCGCTTCCGACACCGCCACCTTGGTCATCGACGATTCGACGGTGCCGAGCGACCCGGTATCGAGCACATCGGCGCACCAGTCGATCATCAATTCCGCCTGCTTGAGGTCGATCAGATTGTCGGCCAGCTGGAAACCGACGCCCTCATGATCAACGAGCGGCTTGCCGAACGCATGGCGGCGACAGGCGTAGTCGGTGGCGATCTCGTTGGCGCGCGCCGCGGCGCCGTGCCAGCGCATGCAGTGCGACAGCCGCGCCGGGGCCAGCCGGATCTGCGCCAGCTTGAAGCCGTCGCCACTGTTGCCGAGCATCTGGTCGGCCGGCACCCGCAAATTCTCGATGGCGACGATCGCATGGCCACCGGGCATCGAGCTGTCGATGGTGTCGAGGATGCGCTCGATACGGATCGCCGGGTTGGGCAGATCGACGAGGAACATCGTCGCGCCCTGTTCCGACTTGGCCATGATGATGCCGACGCTGGCGCCTTGTGCCCCGGTGATGAAGGCCTTGCGACCGTTGATCACCCAATGATTGCCGTCCATCACCGCGGTGGTCTGCATCATCGACGGGTCGGACCCGGCGCCGCCGTCCTCGGCGGGTTCGGTCATGAAGAACGCCGATCGCGCCGCCCCCGACACCAGCCTGTCAAGGAACCGCGCCTTCAACTCGGGGCCGCCGACCTTGCCGATCAGGTACATGTTGCCCTCGTCGGGCGCGGCGGTGTTCACCGCCACCGGCCCGAGCGGCGATAGCCCCGACGCCTTCAACACGGTGGCGGTCTGGCGCTGGTTCAAATGGTTGCCATCGGCCAATATGTGCGGGGTCATGACACCGGCGGCCCTGGCGAGGCCACGCAGTTCGGCGACCAGGCTGTCCGCCGGGCCATGCGCGCCGCAGCGCGGATCGGTTTCATAGGGCACGACGACATCGCGGACAAAGGCCTCGACGCGCGCGGCGATGGCGGCGACCTGCTCGGCGGAAACGCTCATCGCGGCGCCATCCGAATGGCGCCATCAAGCCGGATGACTTCACCGTTGAGCATCGGGTTGGCGATGATCGCCTCGACCATCTGCGCATATTCATCGGGATGGCCAAGCCGGCTCGGGAACGGCACCTGCTGCCCCAGCGAATCCTGCG
>JANNJH010000348.1:0-2818 GCA_031405775.1 Sphingomonadales bacterium
GCTGATGTCGTGGATCATCACAGCGCCGCGATGTTATAGTGATGCCAGAGGAACACCGCGAGGGCGCCGCGATGCGGTCGCCATGCCTCGGCCAGCTCACGGGTGCGCTTTTCGGTCGGGCGTTTCTCCAACCCGAGGATCTGGCCAAGCTGGATCTGCACCGCCAGGTCGCCGGCCGGGAAGACGTCGGGGCGGCCTTCGGCGAACAGCAGATAGATTTCGGCCGACCAGCGCCCGATGCCCTTGATTGCGGTCAGCGCCCGTATCGCTGCCTCATCGTCGGCGGGCAGCGCGCCAAAATCGAGCTGGCCGCTGGCGATGGCCTGCGCCAACGCATGGACATAGCTGGCCTTTTGCCCCGACAGCCCGGCGCCGCGCAGCACCTCGGTCGGGGTTTGCGCGATGCGGGCGTGATCGTCCATGTCGCCGCCACAGGCGATCTCGAGCCTGTTCCAGATGCTGGCGGCGGCCTTGACGCTGACCTGCTGGCCGACGATGGCGCGCATCATCGTGCCAGGGCCAGGGTTGCGGCCGCGCGGTTCAGGATAGCCGACGCTGGCGAGCGCCTCGTTGATAGCGGGTTCGAGCCCGGCGATTGTGTCGAGCGCGGTGCGGAGCTGGGCGGCGGTCAGGGACATCGGGCGGTTGTAGCGGCCCCGCGCCGGCCATGACAGCCCTGGGGTATCACGCCGGGGCCTGAATCGGCTATAATGCCGCCGACCATGTTCAATGACCTGCGCCAGCACAGCTTTTTTCACGACAAGAACCGCGCGTTCTGGATCCTCCAGGGCGGCGGCTGGGGAGCTTATCTGTTGCTGCGCGCGCTGTCGGGGCTGGCCAATTCGATGGGCGTCGCCTTCATCTTGCCAGCGGTGATCGTCACCGCGACGGGGTTTTCGCTGACGCTGTTGATGGCGGCGGCCTATCGCCGGATCATCGCCATGAAGCCGGTGTTCGTCTGGACGCTGTCGCTGATCATCCTTGCGGCGGCGTCGGCGCTGTTCTCGGTGCTCGAGGTCTGGGCGCACGCTACCTTTTACCAGCCGGGGTGGAAGCCGCAGGGGATCGAGTTCCTTGGCGCCATCCTGCTCGATTTCTCGGTGCTGGGGGCGTGGACCGGGCTGTATTACGGCATCAATTACTATCTGCTGCTGTCTGAACAGTCGGAGCGGATGCTCAATGTCGCGGCGCAGGCCAATTCGGCGCAGTTGGAGATGCTGCGCTACCAGCTCAACCCGCATTTCCTGTTCAACACGCTCAATTCGATCTCGACGCTGGTGCTGTTGAAGCAGACCGACCGCGCCAATGCCATGCTGTCGCGCCTCGCCTCGTTCCTGCGCTACAGCCTTGTCGGCGAACGCGAGGGGCTGGCGACGGTGGCGCAGGAGGCCGAGGCGCTGAAGCTCTATCTCGATATCGAACGGACACGCTTCGAAAGCCGGCTGCGCACGCGTTTTGACATCGCGCCGGATGTCATGGAGGCGCGGCTGCCGTCGCTGCTGCTGCAACCGATCGTTGAAAATTCCATCAAATATGCCGTCACGCCGAGCGAGGATGGCGCCGATATCCTGGTTGATGCGCGCCGCATCGACGACCGGCTGGTCATCACCGTCGCCGATACCGGGCCGGGGCTGGATGCGACGGTCGCCAGCGCCGCCGTGGGCGATGTGGCGACCGGAACCCAGATCGGGCTGGCCAATATCCGCGACCGCTTGCGCCAGGCTTACGGCGACGATCACCGCTTCGAACTGGCCGAAAACAGCCCGCAGGGGTTGATCGTGCTGGTCGACATTCCATATCAAACGGATAATGTCAGCATGGCCGTCGGGGGCGATGGTCGCACGGACACACGATTGGGGGCGCCCACACCCGACCCGCAGCTTGCGGCTCCCTAGGGAAAGCGCTTTATCATGCCTATACGCACGATCATCGTCGATGACGAGCCGCTGGCCATCCAGGGCCTCGAACTGCGCCTGCAGGCCTTTGACGATGTCGAGATCATCGAGCGCTGCGCCAATGGCCGCGAGGCGATCCGCGCCATACGAACGTTGAAGCCCGACCTTGTCTTCCTCGATATCCAGATGCCCGGCTTTGACGGCTTTTCGGTGGTCGCCGGGCTTGCCGATATCGAGCCGCCGCTGTTCGTCTTCGTCACCGCCTTTGGCCAGCACGCGCTGAAGGCCTTCGAAGCGCAGGCGGTCGATTATCTGATGAAACCGGTCGAGCAGGACCGGCTGGCGGCCACCATCGAGCGCGTCCGCCAGCGGCTGAATGAAAAGCGCGGCCATGTGGACAGCGAGCGGTTGAAGGGTATCCTGACCGAAGTCGCGCCCGAATCGATGCCCGACGACATGGGACAGGATGCCGAGGCGCCGGCCGCCAATCGGTATGAACGCATCCTCAACATCAAGGATCGCGGCCAGATCTTCCGTGTCGATGTCGCGGATATCGAGCGGATCGACGCCGCCGGTGACTATATGTGCATCTATACCGCCGACCAGACCTTGATCCTGCGCGAAACCATGAAGGATCTCGAAAAGCGCCTCGATCCGCGCAAGTTCCAGCGCATCCACCGCTCGACGATCGTCAACCTCGACAATATAAAAAGCGTCAAGCCACACACCAACGGCGAATGCTTCCTGGTGCTGGGGTCGAACACCCAGGTGAAGGTCAGCCGCAGCTACCGCGACGTTGTGGCGCGATTCCTGTAACTATGGTTGGGGTTAACGCGCGTTAACCGTGACTGTAAGAGCTACCTTACATAACCATCTGTTAAGGGGTGGCATTCGCGTTTGTTTTCAATGGCAAGACTTTTGGC
>JANNJH010000349.1:0-1080 GCA_031405775.1 Sphingomonadales bacterium
GGTGATCGACTGCCTCGGGCTGGAAGACAATTGTGAAGCTGCTCACTCTCCCGCGATCGTCCGAGCGTGTCGCGCAGCGAGCCGGTTGCGAACCTCCTCGGCCAAAATTCCGCGCGCCGGATCAGCCTGATGGGCGTCATAGGCCGGCGCAACGACGTTTCGCAGCCAGTCCTCGACGACACGATCGCGCGCCAGCAAGGTGCGCAAGCCGTCGCGGATGACCTCGCTTTCGGTCGCATATTCGCCGGCCGCGACCTTGGCGCGAACTTGCTGCGCCATTTCATTGGGAAGCGTGATGCTGAATTGTTGCGTTGTGCGCATGCCGCCACCCGATTGTTTGATAGGATTCAATCCTATCACATACCGCGCGCCAGGCAAATGCGAGCCTTGGCCCTTGCGCCCCACCCCATAACAAGCGTAGGGGCCGCGCCGCTGCTCCCCCGGCTTGATAAGACAGGACCCGCATGGACCTCGTGATCGTGGAATCGCCTGCCAAGGCCAAGACGATCAACAAATATCTGGGGTCGAACTATGAAGTTCTCGCCAGTTTCGGGCACATCCGCGACCTGCCGCCCAAGGATGGCTCGGTCGATCCCGACAATGACTTCGCCATGTTGTGGGAAGTTTCGGGCGACCGCGCCAAGCAGTTGAAAGCCATCTCCGACGCCGCCAAGCGCGCCGACCAGGTGATTCTCGCCACCGATCCCGATCGCGAGGGCGAGGCGATTTCCTGGCATCTGCTCGAATGGCTCAAGGCGAAAAAGGCGGTGCCAAAAGGCGGCGCCAAGCGCGTCACCTTCAACGAAATCACCAAGACGACGATCCTCGCCGCGATGGCCAAGCCCCGCGATATCGATCTCGACCTCGTCGATGCCTATCGGGCGCGGCGGGCGCTGGATTATCTCGTCGGTATCACTTTGTCGCCGGGGCTGTGGCGCAAGCTGCCGGGGGCGAAAATCGCCGGGCGGGTGCAATCGGTGGCGCTGCGGCTGATTGTCGAGCGGGAGCGCGACATCGAAGCGCATATCGCCCGGGAATATTGGAGCATCGAAGCGGCGATGGCCGCGCCGGATGCTACGG
>JANNJH010000350.1:0-1152 GCA_031405775.1 Sphingomonadales bacterium
CTGCGACTTGCCGCCGCCGTCGAACGACCGAGCGAGCATCCGCTTGCCGCCGCCGTTGTCGCCGAGGCCGCTGCCCGCAAACTGGCCATAGAGACGGCGACCGACTTCGATGCCCCGAGCGGCAAGGGTGTTATCGGTACAGTCGAAAGCCGCCGGGTAGCGATCGGCAACCCGGCCTATCTGGCGGAACTGGGCGTCGACACCGCAGCCCTGACGGAGGCGGCAGACCGCCATCGCCGCGACGGCGCGACCGCGATCCTCGTCGCTGTCGATGGCAAGGCCGCCGGCGTTATCGCCATTGCCGACCCGGTCAAGGCATCGACCCCGGGCGCGCTGGCAGCGCTAAAGGCCGAGGGTGTTCGCGTCATCATGGTCACCGGCGACAACCGCGTCACCGCCGAAGCGGTGGCACGGCGCCTGGGGATCGACGAGTTCGAGGCGGATGTGCTGCCAGACCAGAAAAGCGCCGTGGTTGCACGGCTAAAGGCCGAGGGGCGGGTTGTCGCCATGGCGGGCGACGGGGTCAATGACGCGCCGGCGCTCGCCGCTGCCGATGTCGGGATCGCCATGGGTACAGGCACTGATGTCGCCATCGAGAGCGCCGGCGTCACGCTGGTCAAGGGCGACCTCAATGGCATCGTCCGCGCCCGCCGGCTCAGCCACGCCACGATGCGCAATATCCGGCAGAATCTGTTCCTTGCGTTCATCTACAATGCCATCGGCGTGCCGGTTGCCGCCGGCGTCCTCTACCCATGGTTCGGCTTGCTGCTCTCGCCGGCGATCGCCGCTGCCGCGATGGCACTGTCGTCGATATCGGTCGTCGGCAACGCGCTTCGATTGAGAAGTGCTGAATTGTGAAAGCCTTGGTCGATAGTCCCGCGTTCAACATCGCGATCTTCGCTTTGCTGGTCAGCCTGCCTTGGGAGTTCGCCCAGATGTGGCTCTATGCGGGAGCGTCGGAGATGTCGCATCTGCAGGGCATCCTCATATGCATGGCGGCCACTGTCGGCGATGCGGTGATCATGCTGATAGCATTCGCCACGGTCGCCGTGTCGGCCCGCTCGCAGGACTGGGTCCGAGCTCCACGCCCCTCACAAGTCGCGGGCTTTGTTTTGATCGGGCTTGTCGTGACGATCGCCGTCGAGGTTATCG
>JANNJH010000351.1:0-3881 GCA_031405775.1 Sphingomonadales bacterium
GCGGGCGATGCGCGGCGTGATCTTGGTGCCGAGCGGGAAGACGACTTCGCCGGTTTCGCCGTTGACGATGTCGAACGACGGCTTCTGGCCGCGCCAATTGGCTTCGACGAACGGCACGACCCACCCGGCCTCGCCCTTCGAACCATGGCCGCGCACCCAGGTGACGCGGTTGTAGAACAGGTTGAGAATCTCTTCGCTGTTCCAGTTGAGCGCATAAAGCAACGAAGTGACCGGCAGCTTGCGCTTGCGATCGATGCGGACGTTGACGATGTCCTTGGCGTCGAATTCGAAATCGAGCCACGAGCCGCGATATGGAATGACGCGGGCGGCGAACAGATATTTGCCCGACGCATGGGTCTTGCCGCGATCATGATCGAAGAACACACCCGGCGAACGGTGCATCTGCGAGACGATGACGCGTTCCGTACCGTTGATGATGAAGGTGCCGTTGTGCGTCATCAACGGCATGTCGCCCATATAGACGTCCTGCTCCTTGATATCGAGCACCGAGCGGGTTTCGGTATCGACGTCGACTTCAAAGACGATCAGGCGCAGCGTCACGCGCATCGGCGCCGCATAGGTCATGCCGCGCTGGCGGCATTCGTCGGTGTCGTATTTGGGTTCTTCGAGTTCGTAATGCACGAAATCAAGCTCGGCGGTGCCGGCGAAATCGCGGATCGGGAACACCGAGCGCAGGGTCTTTTCGAGCCCTGAGATATAGCCATCGGCCGGGCGCGAACGCAGGAAATGCTCGTATGATTCGCGCTGCACCTCGATGAGGTTGGGCATCTGCACGACTTCGCCGATCTTGCCAAAATTCTTGCGGATGCGACGGCGCGCATTGAAGATGTTGGGCTGCTTCATCTGGGTGGCCATGGTGGTCGGTCGCCTCTCAAAATCGCGTCGCGTCAACGGATTAAACCCGATGACAACAAAAACCGCACGGCTTTCGGAGCATCCGAATACCGCACGGGCCTTGGGCGTTGAAGCCTGCCTGCCCCCAATTCGTCGCGGTCCACTCGCACATGCGAACCGTGTCCCGAGGGCGGGAGGTCGGCATCCACAAGGGACGCCGGGAATTTCGTGTGGGCGCTCTATAGGCGCGATGTTGGATTTGGGGAAGGGGGATTCTGACGGTCAATAATGGTCGCGGCATTGCGCCACTTCGATGCGCTGCTCGCTTCCCGTCCCCGCGCACCGATAAACGAGGCGATGTTCGCCGGTGATACGTCGCGACCACCAGCCCGACAGTTCGCCCTTCAGCGGTTCGGGCTTGCCGATGCCGCGAAAGGGATTGCGCATGGCGTCGGATAGCAAGGCGTTGATACGCTCAGTGATGGCACGATCCTGGCCCTGCCAGTGCCGATAGTCTTCCCAGCCTGTCGCCGTGAACAGCAGCTTCACAAGATCAGGTCATGCTCGACAAACTTGCCGGCATCGGCATCGGCGATCGAATCGAGCAGGCGCTGCGCATTGGCGGGCCGGCTAAGCAGATACACCGTCTCCATCCAGCCGTCGAATTCGCTCGCTGCCATCATGACGACCGATTCTTCACCCTGCCGTGTCACCAATATAGGGTCGCGATCGGCGTTGGCCTTGTCCATGTAGTGCGCGAGGTTCTTGCGCAGGTCGGTGTAGCTGACGTGGATCATCGTGAGGCCTTTCGTACGTATTTCTGTACGTCCGAGCGCCAAAAGTCAACCCGTGGAGGCGCCTGCCGCGGGCAAAGCCCGCGAGTCAGGCCAGATTGACGGCAAGGCAGGAAGAAAAGTGCGCGGCAAGCCGCGCCGTCGGACACGACAAAGGGGCGAGGGTTGCCCCCCGCCCCTTCGCGTGCCGTCCGGCCTTCGGCGAGTCGGGTCGGAGCTTACGCTCCGCCCGCGCCGCCGTGCGGCTTACTTGAGTTCGACGGTCGCGCCGGCGGCTTCGAGCTGGGCCTTGAGCTTGTCGGCTTCAGCCTTGTTGACGCCTTCCTTGATGGCCTTGGGAGCCGATTCGACCAGCGTCTTGGCTTCGGTCAGGCCGAGGCCGGTGATGGCACGGACTTCCTTGATGACGTTGATCTTCTTGCCACCGTCGCCGGTCAGGATAACGTCGAATTCGGTCTTTTCCTCGACGGCGGGAGCAGCAGCAGCGGCCGGGCCGGCAACGGCGACGGCGGCAGCGGCGGAAACGCCCCATTTTTCTTCGAGCATCTTGGCGAGGTCAGCAGCTTCGAGGACGGTAAGCGCCGAAAGCTGTTCGACGATCGAGTTAAGGTCAGCCATGTGTAATCTCCAGTTTTCTGTGTCTTGCGAAACGCCGCATCAGCCAAGGCATCAGCGGCAGCGTGTGCTTCAGGCAGCGTCCTTGTCGGCATAAGCCGCGAACACCCGGGCCAGCTTGGCAGCCGGCGCGGTGGCCAGTTGTGCAAGCTTGGTGGCGGGGGCATTGACGAGGCCGATGATCCTGGCGCGAAGCTCGTCGAGCGACGGCAGTTCGGCCAGGGCCTTGATACCGTCGACGTCGAGGACAGTCGCTCCCATCGCGCCGCCGACGATCTCGAACTTGTCGGTCGTCTTGGCGAACGCAACCGCAACCTTGGCGGCAGCGACCGGATCGGTCGATGTCGCAAAGCCGGTTGGGCCGGTCAGCAGGTCGCCGAGCGGCTGATAGGGCGTGCCTTCGAGCGCAATGCGCGCAAGGCGGTTCTTCGTCACCTTGAAGCTGGCTCCAGCCTGCCGCATCTTGTTCCGAAGGTCGGTGGCCTGGGCCACCGTCAGGCCGTGATTGCGGGCGACCACAATGACGGACGTTTCGGACAAAGTCTTGGCAAGACCAGAGATCTGCTCGGATTTTTGAGCGCGATCCATGCTCTCTCCTTGGGTTCTGGCGCCACTTGCGTGGAACCGGTTGAGCCAAGGCCCGAACGGGAGGTCCGGGCCGGTGGCCCGTCCGAGGGATCGTCGCCGACGCGCGGGGGCAAACCCCGTTCGCAAGGCCCGGCACAGCGTCAGGCGCTGTGACCGGTAAAAACTATCCCCGTCTCATGCAGGCCTTTGGGCTTAAGCTCTTTCGAGCACCTGCAATCTCGGACGGTTTTCCGCCCCGGCGCTTCCACAAGGGAAGCACCGGAGCAGGAAGTTGAGGGCGCCTACAGCAACGGCTGCGAAAACGCAAACCCGCTGGCGGCAAGCGCCTTAGACGTTGTGACCGACAGTCGCCGTGTCGACGCGGACGCCGGCACCCATCGTCGAGCTGAGCGCGACCTTTTGCAGATACTTGCCCTTGGCACCCGATGGCTTGGCACGGATGACCGCATCGAGCAGCGCGTCGAAATTGGCGCGCAGATCGTCCTGCGGAAAGCTGGCCTTGCCGAGCATGCCATGGATGATCCCGGCCTTTTCGACGCGATATTCGACCTGGCCGCCCTTGGCTGCCTTGACGGCTTCACCAACGTTCATCGTCACGGTGCCAAGCTTGGGGTTCGGCATCATGCCCTTTGGCCCCAGGATCTTGCCGAGCCGGCCGACCAGACCCATCAGGTCGGGCGTGGCGATGCAGCGATCGAAATTGATCGTGCCGCCCTGGACGATTTCCAGCAGGTCTTCGGCGCCAACCACATCGGCGCCCGCCGCCAGGGCGTCCTCGGCCTTGGCACCGCGGGCGTACACGCCGACGCGAACCGTCTTGCCGTTGCCCTTGGGCAATGTCACCACACCGCGGCCCATCTGGTCGGCATGGCGCGGATCGACATTGAGGTTGAACGCGACTTCAATCGTCTCGTCGAACTTGGCGGTGGCGTTGCCCTGCACCAGTTTGAGCGCGACTTCGAGGTCGTAAAGCTTCTCGCGGTCGACAGCGGCGGCGAGTATCTTGGATTTCTTGCTAGCGGCCATTGG
>JANNJH010000352.1:0-3966 GCA_031405775.1 Sphingomonadales bacterium
GCCGTCGCCGCCGATCAACAGATCGCCGTCACGCAAGTCCTCGATCGAAAAATCGGCGACCTTGTCGGTGTCGTTGTGACAGCGCGAGCAATATTGGTCGAGCAGAGCGGAGGGAGCGACGACGGACCGCGCCACCTTGGCCAACCGGTCGCGCAGGTCGATGGTCAGTTGCGCCAAAACTTCACTGCGCCACCAGATAGGCGTCGAGCCGCTTGAGATGCGCGCTGATCGCGTCGGCGGGCAGGAACGATCCGATGAAGCTGTTGCGGGCGAGGACACCCAACTGCGCCTTGCCCAGCCCCCTGCCGTGCGCGACCGCCCGGTAATTGTCGGCGACATAACCGCCGAAATAGGCGGGATCGTCGGAATTGATCGTGGCGCGCAGGCCAAGCTCGAGCATCCGGTCGATCGGATGGTGTTCGATGTCACCCACCACGCACAGCTTGACGTTGGAGAGCGGGCAGACCGTCAGGATCGTAGCGTCGCGCACAAGCCGATCGACCAGCGCGCTGTCCTCCAGCGCGCGGTTGCCATGATCGATCCGGTCGACCCGCAACAAATCGAGCGCCTGCCAGACATAATCGGCAGGCCCTTCCTCGCCGGCATGCGCGACGCGCCGCAACCCCTTCGCCGCGGCGGCTGCAAAGACCCGCGCGAACTTTTCCGGGGGGTGGCCGACCTCCGACGAGTCGAGCCCAACCGCCGCGATCCGGTCGAGCCAGGGTTCGGCCATCAGCAGCGTCTCGAACGCGTCCGCTTCGCTCAGGTGGCGCAGGAAGGACAGGATCAGCGCGCTGGTGATGCCATGCCTGGCCTGCGCGGCAGCCATCCCCGAAAGCAGGCCCTCGATCACCACCGCGAAGCCGATACCACGCGCCGTGTGAGTCTGCGGATCGAACATGATCTCGGCATGGACGACCCCGTCCGCCGCCGCCCGGTCGAAATACGCCACCGCAAGGTCGTGAAAGTCCCGCCGCGTCCGCAGCACGTCGGTTCCGGCGTAATAGATGTCGAGAAATTCCTGAAGATTGGCGAAGGCATAGGCCTCGCGGACCGCCTCGACCGAGCTGTATGGAATGCTGATGCCGTTGCGGCGCGCGCAGGCGAACATCAACTCGGGCTCGAGACTTCCCTCGATATGCAAATGGAGTTCCGCCTTGGGCAATCCGGTGATAAAGGCGTCCAGGTCGATCATCCAGACATGCTTAAGCCAGCGCAGCCGTGCCGCCAAACGCAATGTAATCGACGCTGCGTTGCCGAAATGAGGCTATGTGTTCATGAACGCTGGATGATGATCGTTCGACTGGCCCTGCTGCTTGTTCTGGTTGTGGGCGAACAGGGCCTGGCCCGGGCGGCGGGACCGACGTTGCGGGTCCATCTGCTCGGCACCGGCTGCCCGGAACTTGTGCCGGATCGTTCGGGATATGCCACCCTGATCGAGGCGCCCGGGCTTGCCGATGACGCCGGCGGGTAACCGCTGAGCGGCGGCGGATTGCGATGGGACATGACCGGGAAATCGTCGAGATTGGTGTTGGCGTCGCGTTGCTGCCGCCACCGTCGCTGGTTGGCCTGCCCGAGCTGGACAGCAAATCGGCGCCGTTTTAGAGTCTCTTGCAAGGGCGGGACCGGCCCGCTCCCCCGCCCGGTCCCGACTCCACCTGCAAGCGACTCTAGGCAATCAAATGTTTTCGGGGAGTCTGCCGCTTGTCCCAGGCGCATTCGCCCAGAATGTACGTCCGGCTGATCGCCCGGTCGTCGCCCAGGATTTGCAGGGCGAACAGGCGTTCGGCGAGGCCGGCACCGTGCGACCGCCGCGCCAGCAACGGCGTCGCTGTGCAATCGAGGACGGCAAAGTCGGCTTCCTGCCCAGGCTCCAGGCTTCCCACCCGGTCGGCGATATGGAGCAATGCCGCGCTGCCGGCCGTGGCAAGGTACAACGCCCGAAACGGATCGAGCGGGTAATCGCGCGCCACTGCCGCCTGATAGGCGAGCCCGGCGTTATGCAGCAGCGAAAAGCTCGTTCCCGCCCCGACATCGGTGCCCAGCCCGAGGCGCACGCCATGGGCGTCGGCTTGCCTGAAATCGAAGCAGCCCGATCCGAGGAAGAGGTTCGAACTGGGGCAGACCGCGATCCCGGCGCCGCTCTGCGCCAGCCGGGCACAGGCGCGGTCGGACAGGTGCACGCCGTGCGCGAACACCGAGCGCGGACCGACAAGCCCGAACCGGTCATAGGCGTCGAGATAATCGCATGCGTCGGGGAAGCGCTCGGCGACCGCCGCGCATTCGCGCAGATTTTCCGCAAGATGCGTATGGAGCAGCACGCCGGGATGCGCCGCGACCAGCGCGCTGGCGACGCCCAGCTGCGCGTTCGACGAGGTCAGCGCGAAACGCGGCGTCACGGCGTAACCAAGGCGACCGCGCGCTTGCCAGCGGCGGATCAACGTCTCGGTCTCGGTCCGTGCCGAGTCCGGCGTGTCGGCAAGGCCGTCCGGGCCAAGGTCCATCAAGACCTTGCCCGAGACGATACGCATCCGGCGAGCAAGGGCGGCCTCGAACAGCGCGTCCACCGAATGCGCATGGACGGTCGGGAAGACGAGCGCGCTCGTCGTGCCGTTGCGGAGCAGTTCGGCGAGGAAGGCGGCGGCGACGGTATCGGCGTGCCCGCGCTCGGCGAAGGCCATTTCGGCGGGGAAGATGTGGCGGTCGAGCCAATCGAGCAGTTGCGCGCCATGCGAGGCGATGCGGTCCATCTGAGGGTAATGGACATGGGCATCGACGAAACCGGGCACGATCAAGCCCGAAATCGGCTCGACGGGCACGTTGGCGTAGCTTTCGGTGAAATCGGCATAGCTGCCCCGCGCGACGACAAGCCCGTCCTCCACGACGAGCAGGCCGTCGGGCTCGTACCGGACCGCGCCGGCATGATCGCGCGGATCTTGCGCGACCGAGAGGATCTCGCCGCGAAAGGCCTTGAGCGTCATGCCCGTCACGCGCTGCCCAATTGCAGCAGCTGCGCCAATGTCGCGATGGCGATGACGTCGGGCTCCTTGCCCGGCACGCCGTCAATGCCGATGGGGGAGGTCAGGCGGAGGCGCGCCTCGATTGCGATGCCGTCGCGCTCGAGACGGGCATCGAACCGCGCGCGCTTGGTCGCCGAGCCGATCAGGCCGACAAACGCCAGGGGGCCGCGCTCAAGCGCCGCCTTGGTCAGGCGATAATCGAGTCCATGGTCGTGGGTGAGGATAAGGATCGCCGCATCGTCGGGCGCTTCGGCGACGCATTGCGCCAGCGACGTTTCCGGCACGACCGCGACACCGTCGATCGTCTGGAAGACCGGACGGGTGTCGAACCACGCGAGCCGGAAAGGCAGGTTGGCGGCGTGCCGGGCGATCGCCTGGCCGACATGCCCCGCCCCAAAGAGATAGATCGGTCGCCGCCGCTGGCCGACGATCTCGGAGAAACTCGTGCCCGCGCGCGGCTCATCGCCCCGCGCCGACAGGACGATGGGAACGGCATTGTCATCGACATGGCGGTCGATCCCGTCGGGTGTCAGCGTCGATACGAGGACGCTTTCCTCCGCGGCATCGCCAAGCCAGCCGAGCCCCGCCGGATCGACGTGTTCGACGAGCAGCCGCACGCGACCGCCGCAGCATTGGCCAAGCAACGGCCCGAGCGGATAATCCTGCACGCGCCAGCTGCCGGCGGGGTGCGCCAGCATCGCCCGCGCTTGCGCGATCGCACGATATTCGAGTTGCCCGCCGCCGATCGTACCGTGCAGCGCGCCGGCGGTCACCAGCATTCGTGTGCCGGCACCGCGCGGTGCCGATCCCACGCTGTTGCGCCAGCAGGCCATCGTCACGCCCGAGTGCGGGCTCGCCTCACACTCGCCGGCCGTGGCCGCGCGGGTGCACGGCTTCGTGGCCGAGGTCGGTCGCCGGGTGCGCGACCAGGCCACCGCGTCGCGCT
>JANNJH010000353.1:0-1167 GCA_031405775.1 Sphingomonadales bacterium
GCCATTTTTTCCGGCAGAATTTTTCGCAAGTCACCAATCCGCCGATCGACAGTTTGCGCGAAACCCGGGTGATGAGCCTGAAGACGCGGTTTTCCAACCTTGGCAACATCCTCGACGACGGGGCGCGGCAGGAAGGCGTCATGGTCATCGACACGCCGGTGATGACCAACATGGGCTGGGATGTGCTCAAGCGGCATTTCGGCAAGCAGGTGGCACAGATCGATTGCAGCTTTGATATCCATGGCGGGCCGGAAGCGCTGCGCGCCGCCATCGCGCGGGTGCGGGCCGAAGCCGAGACGGCGGTGCGATCGGGCAAGAGCCAGTTGTTCCTGACCGACGAGAACCAGTCGGATAGCCGCATGGGGATCAGCATGATCCTGGCGACGGCAGGCATCCACACCCACCTCGTCAGGAAGGGTTTGCGGACCTTTGCGTCGATCAACGTGCGCGCGGCCGAAGCGCTCGATACGCATTATTTCGCCGTGCTGATCGGGGTCGGGGCGACGACGGTCAACGCCTATCTGGCGCAGGAAGCCATCGCCGATCGCCACGCCCGCGGGCTGTTCGCGGCGCTGTCATACGACGAATGCGTCGCGCGTTATAAAAAGGCCATCGAGGACGGGCTTTTGAAGATCATGGCGAAGATGGGCATCGCCGTGATCTCGTCGTACCGCGGCGGTTACAACTTCGAAGCGGTCGGCCTCAGCCGCGCGCTGGTCAATGATTTCTTCCCCGGCATGCCGGCAAAGATCTCCGGCGAAGGTTTCGAATCGCTGTTCATCAACGCCGAGCGGCGCCATACGGCGGCGTTCGACGAAGATGTCATCGCGCTGCCGATCGGCGGGCTTTACCGCTATCGCGCCGGTTCCGAGGCGCACGCCTATCAGGCCGGGATGATCCATTTGCTCCAGCACGCGGTGGCGACGGACAGCTATTCCGACTATCTGAAATTCTCGCGCGCCATGCGCGAGGCGCCGCCGATTGCGCTGCGCGACCTGCTCGATTTCGCGCCGACCAGGCCGGTGCCGATCGAGGACGTCGAATCGATCACCGAAATCCGCAAGCGCTTCGTCACGCCGGGGATGAGCCTTGGCGCGCTTTCGCCCGAGGCGCACGAGACGCTGGCGATCGCCATGAACCGCATCGGCGCCAAGGCGGTCAGCGGCG
>JANNJH010000354.1:0-1413 GCA_031405775.1 Sphingomonadales bacterium
GAGGGTGCCGAAATCGGCCTTGCCCTGTGGCGGACCCGAGGGCGCGGACATGTGGTGCATCGCGGCAATGTGGCGATGCGGGGGCGCCAGCGCAATCGGAACCTGCCGCGACCGCCGCGGTGATCGCGTTGCTGCGAACCCGCGCTGAACGCCATACGCGCATCCACCGGTTGCCACCTCGCGCGTCACCGCCCATGGTCTGGCGATGTCCCGCCGCCCGCCCCCGCCCCACCCCGGTTTGCCGACCAGCGAAGCCATCCTCGATTTCATCCGCAGCCAGACGGCATCGGTCGGCAAGCGCGAGATCGCCCGCGCCTTTGGCCTGCATGCCCAGGACAAGATCGCGCTCAAGGGCATGCTCAAGGACATGCAGGATGCCGGCGAGCTTGAAACCGGCCCCGGCCGCACGCTGCACAAGGGCGGCGGCCTGCCAAAGGTCGGCGTCGTCCGCATCATCGAGGCCGGCGACGAAGGCCTGATCGCCGTCCCCGACAAATGGGAGCATGCGACGCCGCCGCCGCGCATCCGCGTCATCGAGGCCAAGCGCCGCGCGGCGCACGGCGTCGGCGACCGCGTGCTGGCGCGCATCGAGGAACAGGGCAGCGGCTGGGCCGCTTTCCCAATGAAAACGCTGGCGAAAACCGAGGAATTCGTCCTCGGCATATTGCGCAAGGAAGCGCTCGGCTACCGCCTCGTCCCTGTCGACAAGCGCGCCCGCAGCGACCTTGCCGTCAACGACCCCGGCGAAGCCCGCGCCGGCGATCTCGTCCTCGCCGAACCCGGCGGCCGCCCGCCACGGCAATATGCCCGCGTCGTCGAAGTGCTCGGCGACGCGTTCGCGCCGCGCTCCTTCTCGCTGATCGCCATCCACGCCAAGGGCATCCCGCACCGCTTCGACGAAGCCGTGCTCGAACAGGCCGATGAAGTCGCGCGACTGCCGCTGGGCAACCGCGAGGATCTGCGGCATTTGCCGTTCCTGACCATCGACCCCGCCGACGCGCGCGATCACGATGACGCCGTCTGGGCCGCCCCCGATCCCGACCATGACGGCCACTTCAAGGCGATCATCGCCATCGCCGATGTCAGCTTCTACGTCCGCCCCGGCACCGCGCTCGACCGTTCGGCGCGCAGCCGCGGCAACAGCGTCTATTTCCCCGATCGCGTCGTCCCCATGCTCCCCGAAACCCTGTCGGCCGACGTCTGTTCGCTGGTCGAGAACCAGGATCGCGGCGTGCTGGCCTGCCACATCGACATCGGCGCCGATGGCAAGGTGACGGGCCAGCGCTTTTCCCGCGCCGTTATTCGCTGCATCACCAACATCGCCTATGAAGACGCGCAAGGCTGCATCGACGCCGATGAAGGCGATTTTTACCCGGTGCTGCGTGACCTGTGGGCGACCTGGGGAGCGTTGAC
>JANNJH010000355.1:0-1809 GCA_031405775.1 Sphingomonadales bacterium
CGCGTCCTTGCCGAACATTTCGGCATCGCCGAAAGACTGCTCGGTGGCCCCGACGAGGCGGCCGGCCGGGCGGTGGTGGCGCGGCCGGGCCTTGTCCAGCGCGCCGAGGATTATGTGCTGATTCCGCAACTTGCGATCGGCGCATCGGCGGGAAGCGGTGCCGAGCCGGGCAGCGAGACGCCGCTGGCGACGCTGGCCTTCCAGGCCAATTGGGTCCGCGCCGTTGCCACCGGGCGCCCCGAAGCGCTGTCGGTCATCGGCGTCGAGGGCGATTCGATGTTGCCGACGCTCGCCGATGGCGACCAGATCCTGGTGGACACCGATGATCGCGAACGCCTGCGCGACGGCATTTATGTGCTGCGCACCGACGATGCCTTGCTGGTGAAAAGACTATCGGTCAATCCGGCGACGCGGCGATTGACGATTCGCAGCGACAATGACGCCTATCCGAGCTGGGACGATTGCGACCCCGCCGGGGTGACGGTGATCGGCCGGGTGGTCTGGGTCGGCCGCAGGCTGAACTAGACTCGCTTTCACTCAGGTTGAAACACCCCCTCTCCCGCAAGCGGGAGAGGGGGTGTCGATTCCTCATGAGGGAAAGCGACTCTAGCGTCTGCGGTCGGCGATCGTCAGCAAGACGGCGGCGACCGCACCGATTCCGAACCCGACCATCATCCCGAGCGAGGTCTGTTGGAAGAAGATCCCGATGATCGAGCCGAAAATCAGGCCGGCGGCGACAAGGCAGCCGCCGCCGCGCATCGGCGGACGCGGGGAACGGTTTTGATCGGGCTGGGTCGACATTCGGGTGCTTTGGCACGGCAACCGCTGCGACGCCAACCCCATTGGCGCCGCGGCGGCTTTGCGACGACGCCGCACTGGTCTAGGACCAACTTGTGTTTGTCGCCGACTTGACCCTGAACTGGCGTTTGCGCCGGGCCTTGCTCGTGTCGGCGGCGGTTGTGTTGCCGCTGCTCGCCGGCCCGGTTGCCGGGCAAGTCGCCCCCGCGCAGGGCGCCGACAAGGTAATTGCGCAGGGCGCCGACAAGATAATCCCGCAAGGCGCCGACCAGCCAAAACCGCCGACCGCGCCTGCGCCAAGCCCCGATCAACCAACCGCCCCGGTGGCTATCGAGACCGGCGAGCCGCGGCTGGAGGATTTCGTCCCCTTGCCCGGCAATGTGCCCTGGCCGACCGTCGAGGCCACCACCGATGGCGAACCCGCCGCGCCCGCCGGCGATGTCCGCTATGTCGTCGACGTCCTGGGTCTGGCGCCGCTGGGGCTCGAAGCCCAATTCGAATCGCTGTCGGCGCTGTGGACCAAGAAAGGCGACGTCGCCAATCTGGCGCAGATCAACCGCCGCATTTCCGAAGATCGCGACCTTGTCGACCAATTGCTGCGCTCGATCGGCTATTATGGTGGCAACACCGAGGTTGTCGTCACCACGCCGGTAAAGGCCAACGCAGCCACCAGGGTCAGCCTGAAAATCGATCCGGGGCCGCTGTATCGCTTCGATTCGATCAGCGTCGTGGCGCCCGAAGCAGCGTCAGGAGCAGCGCCGGCGGGCGTCGTCATGCCGATGCTCGGGATCAGGCCCGGCGATGCCGTCAATGCCGCCCGGGTCACCGCCGCGCAGGATACCCTGCCGGCGCAGCTCGCCGATGCCGGCTATCCCTTCCCGATCGTCGGCAAGCCCGACATCGTCGTCGATCACGCCACCCGCACCGCGACGTTGCTGCAATCGATCGACCTCGGCGCGCGCGGGGTCTTCGGCACAATCCATATCGAAGGCGAGACGCAGGGCTTTTCCG
>JANNJH010000356.1:0-6128 GCA_031405775.1 Sphingomonadales bacterium
ACCCGGTCGTTCGCGATAGCACGCACGAGTGTGCCAATAGTTTGATTTTTAACCATAGGTCAATTTGACTTATTGGGTAAAGTCAGACCCTCCCCCCGGTTTACTCGAAGGCGTCGCCGATGGCTGCGGGGGGGGTGACACGCGCGCCAGCGCGGCGGGTGAGGGTGTGCCGGCGCTTGCCGGACGAAAGAATACCCTCACCCGGGCCGCCGCAAGCGCGGCGTCTCTCGCCTCTCCCGCAAGGGGAGAGGGGACGAAATCGAGTCTGGCTTGCTGTGGTCGGTCTGGCGTGCGAGCCTTGGCGCTGAATTGGGGTCGATGGAGTCGGCTTGAGCATTGTTGCCAATATCGCCGGCTGGATCGGGCGTCATGCGATTGTCCTCGGGCTGTTATTCGGCGCCTTCGTGATCCATGGGATGCTGCCCAAGGGCGGGCCGTCCGTCGCCGACTTGCAGCACTCGGTCGCCACGATCGAGGCGGCGAAAACCGAATTGCGCGGGTTCATTGCTTCAAAACAGGGTGCTGCGTCAACCGCGCTGGGCGCTGCCGACCGCCGGTCCGACGCGGCGATCGGGAAGCGGATCGAAGCGGCGCAGTTCGAGCGTGCGGCGCGGCGAAACGCCAAGCCGAAGTCGCTCGACTATCTGACCAGTCCGAAGGATATGATCGTCGCCAGCGTCCGCCGCGACATCGAGATCGAGTTGCTGACGCAGGAGATCGACTTTCTGGAAGCGCTCCGGAAGAACCTTCGAGATCGGGGGAAGGCGTTCAGGGACGCAGCCAGCCTCGACCGCCAGATCGCCGAAAAAACGCGCGATGTCGCCCGGCTCAGGGTAGCGATAGCGGGCGACGAGCGGAACCTCGCGATACTGCGCACCAAGAGCCGAATTGAACAATATCAGCGGGCCTGGCCGTTCGACTTGCGACAAGTCTACTCCGACCGCCGTGAAGGCAATCTGGGCAAATTGCGGGCCGCCGATGCCGTGCTGACGCAATTGCGGTCCAACCGCGAGCGGGTTCGACAGGTCGCCGAACTTTCCGATCCCAAAGTTGCGATCCCAAAGTTGGAAACACTGCTCAAACCGCTCGGCGATTCCGTCGCGGCACAGGTCAGCGTCCTTGAGGCGACGACGCAGCGAAAGGCGCAACGCCTTTGGCAGCGTTATGACGGCGACGCGGCGCTGGCCAAGGCCTTCAAGGCGCTGCTCGTCGTCATGCTGGCGCCGTTCCTGATCCGGACGCTGTTCTATTATGTCCTGGCGCCGCTCGCCGCGTTGCAGCGGCCGGTGCGGCTGCTCGAAAGCGGCGCGCCGATCCCGCTGCCGGCCGATGGCTCGGCGGTATCGACGCGGGTGACGCTGACACCGGATACGGAACTTCTCGTCAAGCCGGGATCATTGTCGGGCGCCAGCGGCGGCGACAATGCGACGCGATGGCTGCTCGATCCGGCCCTGCCGATCAGCAGCATCGCGGCGGGCCTGTATTTCCTGACCCGCGTGCGCGGCGCCGGCGAAAGCGTCACCATCTCGGCAACGCGCGGCAATCCGTTTGCGGAGGTTGCCATGCTCGATCTGCCGCGCGGCGCCGCCTGTGTGATCCAGCCGCGCGCGCTGGTCGGCGTCGTCCAGCCGATCAACGAACCGATGCGGATCACCCGTCATTGGCGGCTCGGCACGCTCAATGCCTGGCTGACCTGGCAGCTGCGCTTTCTTGTCTTCCACGGCCCGGCGCAACTTATTCTGACCGGCGGTCGCGGCGTGCGAATCGAGCCGGTGCAACAGGGGCACAAGATCGCGCAGGAACAGCTGATCGGCTTTAGCGCCGGCCTGTCCTATACGACCGGCCGCACCGAAACCTTCATGCCCTATCTGTTCGGACGCGAAAGCCTGTTGAAGGATCGGGTCGGCGAAGGCAGCGGCATCCTCATCGCCGAGGAAGCCCCGCTGGCGGGTCGCGGTGGCTCGGGCATCAAGCACGGGCTTGAAGGCGCATTCGATGCCTTTCTCAAGGTGTTCGGCATCTGAACGGCGGCAGCGGCAGCGATTGCCCCTAGGCTTGGCCGAGCGGAACCACCATGATGTTCTGCATTCCCTTGTAGCGGGTAAAGGCGTTGATCACTTTATATCCCGCATCATCGAGAAACTGTTGCACGGCCTGCTGGTTTTCACTGGCAACCTCGATGAACATGCCGGGCTTGCATCGCGCGATGGTCTCCTGAATACCCTTTAGGCATTTATATTCGAATCCCTCGACGTCGATTTTAATGAAAGACACATCCACGTCTTTGAGAACAGTGTCGCCTTTGATCACCCGGGCCTTTCCGACTTCACGAAATTCAGCCGGCAGAATATCATTGTCTCGCAGCGTTGTGCCCCCCAGATTGCCATATTCCGTGGACATGACGCGTTCGGACGCTTCGTCGGACAAGCCGATTTTCCAGAGTTTTACCTTATCATTCAAATCGTTGAGAGCGATATTTACGCTCAGGTTTCGATAAGCCAGGGGATTGGGCTCGAACGCGATAATTTTTTCGCAATCATCCCGTTTCCCTATAAAAACGGCGTGGTTGCCGATATTGGCCCCAATATCCACGAACACGCCGCCCTTGAAGTTCGCATTTATGATGTCGAGCTCTTCTTCCTCATAGAATTTTCCACCGACATGACAGCGCTGTATGACATCAAGCGGCGCGGTTACAAAGAAATCCGCCACGATATCCCTGTGTTTGCAGCGCCTTATGCTTCCAAAGGATATTTCACACGGCGTCCCGCCTCGTGTCAGTTCGACTGCCTTGAATTTCAGGACCTCAAAAATCCGTCCTAACACGACAGAAAATCCTGGCGGGCGCGGGTTTCGCTCGGGCTGGCGAGGGTGCGGCGCGATGGCGCGGCCTCCGGCTGGGTTGCAGGGTCCGTGAGTGACACATCCGACATTCCCGCGTCATAGGTTGACGTATGCGGCAAGTCGACTCTTCTTGCCGAAATCGCGCCTTGCGGGGATAGGCTGGCGGCGATGCACCCCAATGCCGCCTTTCGCTTTTTCGGGATGACGGGAGCGCATAGCGGCGCCGCGGCGACAAGGCGGAGGCGCGGATGGTGAAGTTGGCGGTCTTCGATTGCGACGGAACCTTGATCGACAGCCAGGGCAACATCGTGCGCGCCATGCGGTCGAGCTTTGAACGCCATGGGCTGAGCGCGCCGGAGGATCATGCGATCCGGCGGGTCGTCGGCCTGTCGCTGGTCGAAACGATGCAGGTGCTGGTGCCCGAGGCCGAGCCAGCGCTGCACGCGAGCCTGGCGCAGGATTACAAGCACGCCTTCCAGCGGCTGCGGGCGGATCGCAGCCTTGATCCCGAGCCGCTGTATCCGGGGGTGGCGCAGGGGCTGGCGTATCTGGGCGCGCGCGGCTGGCTGCTTGGGGTGGCGACCGGCAAGTCGGACCGCGGACTGGCGCTGGCGCTGGCGCATCATGGCCTGACGCAGCATTTCGTGACGTTGCAGACCGCCGATCGCCACCCTTCGAAGCCGCACCCCGCCATGCTGCACGCGGCGCTGGCGGAGGCCGGGGCAATGACGCACCAGGCGGCGATCATCGGTGACACGGTGTTCGACATGGCGATGGGCGCCAACGCCGGGGTGCGCGCCATCGGCGTCGATTGGGGCTATCATGACGCGCACGAGTTGATCGACGCCGGGGCGGTGACCGTCGCCGGTGATTTTGCCGCGTTGATCGCGGCGCTGGAGACCACATGAACGACGCAGACGCGCCGGGCCCGATCCTTTCGGCGAAGGAGGCGAAAAAGCGCTTCTTTATCTACCTCGTGCTCAAGCTTGGCGGGCTGGGGGCGATGTTCGGCGGGGTGTTCCTGTCGCAGGGCGGGGTTTCGGTGCTGTCCGTGGTGATGCTGCTCGCCGGGGTCGCCAGCCTGTTCGTGCGGCCACGGATGCTCGGCCTGACGACGCGGCCGGAAGCATGAAGCGTTTTTACAAGGCGGCCGAGGTGACCGGCGACGCGGCGGCGTTCGGTGTGGCACTGGATGGCCGACCGATGCGCACTCCGGCGCGCGCCGCGCTGGCGCTGCCGACCCGCGCGCTGGCCGATGCGATCGCGGCGGAATGGAATGCGCAGGGCGATGAGATCCTGCCGCGATCGATGCCGCTGACCGGGCTGTCGAACGCCGCGATCGACCGGGTGGCGCCCGATACGAAGGCCTTTGCCAATGGGCTTTCGGTGTTCGCGCAAAACGAGTTGCTCGCCTATCGCGCCGATGGCCCTGCCCCGCTGCTGGCGCGGCAGTCGGCGGAGTGGGACGTATGGCTCGGCTGGGCGCGGCGGCGGTATGATGTCGATTTCACCATCGTGACGGGGATCATTCACCAGCCGCAGCCGCCGGCGACGCTGGACCGGATAGCGGCGGCGTATCGCGCCTTTGATGCGTTCAGGCTGGCGGCGCTCAATCCGGTCGTCACCATTTGCGGTTCGGCGATCATCGGGCTGGCGGTAGCTTTGGGCGAAATGGACGCCGACACGGCCTTTGCCATCGGGCATCTTGATGAGCTGTGGCAGGCCGAACAATGGGGCAAGGACCCGCTTGCGGAGGCCGGGCACCGCGAGCGCCAGGGCGACCTGGCGGCGGCGGTGCGGATGCTGGCGCTGCTCGGCTAGGGGCGCCGCTACCTCGCGCATGGGCCAGCTTTCGCGGCTGCAAAGCCTTTACCTTCGCGCGTCGGCTGCTAAGCGTGCGCGCAATCAACCGGGGAATCCCATGCTCAAGACCCTCGAAGAACTCGAACGCCGCCGCGCCGCGGCGCGTGCTGGCGGCGGACCCAAGCGCGTTGACGCCCAGCACGCCAAGGGCCGGCTGACGGCGCGCGAACGGCTCGACATCCTGCTCGATCCGGCCTCGTTCGAGGAACTCGACATGTATGTCGAACATAATTGCGTCGATTTCGGCATGGCCGAACAGAAGATTCCGGGCGACGGCGTCGTCACCGGCTCGGGGACGATCAACGGCCGTCTGGTGTTTGTCTTCAGCCAGGATTTCACGGTGTTCGGTGGCTCGCTGTCGGAACGCCACGCCCAGAAGATCTGCAAGATCATGGACATGGCGATGAAGGTCGGGGCGCCGGTGATCGGCCTCAACGACAGCGGCGGCGCCCGCATCCAGGAAGGCGTTGCGTCATTGGGCGGCTATGCCGAGGTGTTCCAGCGCAACGTCCTTGCCTCGGGCGTCTTCCCGCAGATCAGCCTGATCATGGGGCCATGCGCCGGCGGCGCGGTCTATTCGCCGGCGATGACCGACTTCATCTTCATGGTGAAGGATTCGTCGTATATGTTCGTCACCGGCCCCGATGTGGTGAAGACCGTCACCAACGAGATCGTCACCCAGGAGGAACTTGGCGGCGCGATCACCCACACCACCAGGTCGGGCGTCGCCGATCTGGCGATGGAGGATGACGTCGACGCGCTGCTGCGGACGCGGGTGTTTTTCGATTTCCTGCCGCTCAACAACCGTGACGGCGCGCCCTATCGCCCCAGCGCCGATGATCCGGCGCGGATCGAGGCCAGCCTCGACACGCTGGTGCCGCCCAGCGCCAACAAGCCGTATGACATGCACGAATTGATCCGCAAGGTCGCCGACGAAGGCGAATTCTTCGAGGTGCAGCCGATGCACGCCGGCAACATCATCACCGGTTTCGCGCGCATCGAAGGCAATAGCGTCGGCATCGTCGCCAACCAGCCGATGGTGCTGGCGGGTTGCCTCGATATCGCATCCTCGAAAAAGGCGGCGCGATTCGTGCGCTTTTGCGATGCCTTCAGCATCCCGATCATCACCTTTGTCGACGTGCCGGGCTTTCTGCCGGGCGTCGCGCAGGAGCGCCGCTGCAGACGCGAACTATCCGCTGACCTACAGCCTGTTCGGGCTGGTCTACATGCAATTGCGCGAGAACCAGTTGGCGCAGTCGAATTTCGAGCGCGGGCTGCGTCTGTCGCCGACAGACCCGGACATCAACCACAACTACGGCTGGTTCCTGTGCCAGACCGGGCGCGAGAGCGAGTCCATCAAGTACTTCCTGCAGGCAGTGCGCAATCCGCTGTACCCGGCGTCGTGGCGCTCGTACTCTGCC
>JANNJH010000357.1:0-7303 GCA_031405775.1 Sphingomonadales bacterium
GCGCTGGACAATGGAGTGCGCCATCAGTCAGCTCGTGCGAGGTCAGTACCGTCACGATCAACAACAATCATCCGTAGCGCGGCCTGAGACGCCGTTGAGCTGACGGGCAATGAGTGAGGCCCCGGCGCGCGTATTTGTCGGGTCGCTTGCGCCCATGGGCGATATGTCCAATGCTGGAAACGGAGGCGGTTTCGTAAATCGGGTCGAGACATCGGGGCGATTGCAACAGGATGGCAAGGCCAACTGCGGGGGTGACTAGCAGAAGCGCACGGGCGGTAAAAGCCGGTTCGGTGCTTGAACAACTGCGGGCCGTCTCGCTGGCGACGCGTTGGTGGAGCTTTGTCGACGCCGAGCGCGATTCGCTGGCGCTCTGGCTACCGGTTGCCTTTGCCGCCGGGGTTGCCGCCTGGTTCGTGCTGCCGTGGCAACCGCAGCGGCTGGCCATGGTGGTATTGCTGGCGGGATTTGGCGGAGCAGGGCTGCTGCTGCGCTGGCGGCCGTTAACGGTCGCGGCGCTGCTGGCGCTGACCGGAATGGGCGTGTCCGAAGCACGATCGGCGCTGGTGGCGCATCCGGTGCTTGCCGAACGCCAGGTCACAAGCTTTTTCGGCACCATCGAGGCCGTGGAGGATCGTGCGGGCCGCGATCAGGTGCGGCTGCTGATCGCCCCCGATTTGGGCTCGGGGCTGCCGCCGCGCGTCCGCATCACCCTGCATGGGTCGCCGCCGCCCGGCCTTACGCCGGGTGCCCGCGTCTCGCTGCGCGCCATGCTCAGCCCGCCCGCCGGCGCCGCCATCCCCGGCGGTTATGATTTCGCCCGCCGCGCCTGGTTCGCCGGCATCGGCGCCACCGGGTTTCCAATGGGGCCGGTGGCGCTGATCGCCGCCGCGCCGCCACCCACGGGCGCGCTGGCCTGGATCGACGCGGCCCGGGCGGCGCTGACGTTGCGCATTCGCGCCGCGGTTCCGGGCGAAACCGGCGCCATCGCCGCGGCGTTCGTCACCGGCGACCAGGGTGCCATCCCGCTCGAAACCGCGCAGGCCATGCGCGATTCGGGGCTGGCGCACTTGCTGTCGATCTCGGGGCTGCACATTGCCGTCGTCGTCGGCGGCACGATCTTCGTCGCCCGCCGGCTGCTGGCGCTGGTGCCCTTCGTCGCGCTGCGCTGGCCGGTGAAAACCATCGCCGTCGGCGCGGCGGCGCTGGTCGGCATCGCCTATACAATGCTGGCCGGCGCCGAAGTGCCGACGGTGCGCACCATCCTCGCGACGCTGATCGTGCTTCTCGGCATGGTCATCGGGCGCGAGGCGTTTTCGCTGCGCCTGCTGGCGGCGGCGGCGTTCCTGATCCTCGCTTTCCGACCCGAAGCGTTGCTCGGTCCCAGTTTCCAGCTGTCGTTCGCCGCCGTCATCTCGATTGTCGCTTTGTATGAATCGCGCCTCGGCCGCTGGATGATGACGCCGGCGGAGGATGAATCGCTGCCCCAGCGCCTCGGTCGTCACGGCGTGTCGCTGCTCGTCAGCGGGCTGGTCGCCGAATTGGCGCTGTCGTCGATCGGGCTGTTCCACTTCAACCGCGCCGGGCTTTACGGCGTGCTCGCCAACCTCATTGCCATCCCGTTGTCGAGCTTTGTCATCATGCCGCTGTTGATGCTGGCGCTGCTCGCCGAAGCCATCGGGCTGGGCGCGCTGGTCTGGCCGGCGGTGGGCTGGGCGATGGGGCTGCTGGTGTGGCTGGCGGAGACCAGCGCCGGGCTTCCGGGTGCCGTCGTCCGGCTGCCGGCGATGCCGGTCGCCGCCTATGCGCTGATCATCCTGGGCGGACTGTGGCTGGCTCTGTGGCGGACAAAGCTGCGCTGGTGGGGGGCAGGGGTGGCGGCGCTGGGGCTGTTGCTGTCGCTGAGGGCGTCGCCGCCTGACCTGTTTATCAGCAGCGATGGCCGCCACGCCGCGCTTCGGCTTGACGACGGCCGCCTCGCCTTCCTGCGACCGCGCACCGGCGATTTTATCCGCGACATGTGGGGTGATGCCTTGGCATCCGAAGGCGACACCAGCTTTGCCGAGATGCCGGGAATGGCGTGCAGCCGCGATACCTGCATCAGCGTCATCCGGCGTGACGGCCGAACCTGGCGCTTGCTCGCGACTTTGTCGCGCGATTATGTCGACCGCGACATTTTTGAACCGGCGTGCGCCGCCGCCGACATCGTCATCAGCGAGCGCCGGATGCCGAAATGGTGCCGCCCACGCTGGCGCAGCTTCGACCGCACGACATTGGGCGAAACCGGCGCCATCGCCATCTGGCTCGGCAGCGGCCGCGTCGAGACCGTCCACGACCGCATCGGCGACCATCCGTGGCGACCAAAACCGGCGCCGCGCCGCTTCAGCGCACCGCGAGTCTGACCGGCTTCAGCGCCGCCGCTTCGTATTTTTGGCAAGGCTACCGATATTTCCGCCGCCATGTCAGTGATAGCGGCGCAGCAGCCCGGCCAGCCGGCCCTGCACCCGCACCCGGCTTGCCGGGTAGCGCTGTGGTTCATAGGCCGGGTTTGCCGGATCGAGGCGGACGATGTTCTTTTCGCGGCGCAGGTATTTCAGCGTCGCTTCGGTATCGTCGATCAGGGCGACGACGATGTCGCCATCGCGGGCGTCGTCACAGCGCTTGATCAGCGCATAATCGCCGTCGAAGATGCCGGCGTCGATCATCGAATCGCCGGAAACCTCCAGCGCGTAATGATCGCCCGGCCCGAGCAGCGCCGCCGGCACCGAAAGCGAGCGGTCGCTTTCCATCGCTTCGACCGGCAGGCCAGCGGCGATGCGGCCATGCAGCGGCACGACGATCGTGTCATTGGCGGCGATCATCGCCGGCACCGACGGGCCCGGCGATGCCGGCACCAGCTTGAATGCCGGTTTCGGGGCGCGCAACGCCTCGGGCATCTGCAGCACTTCGAGCGCGCGGGCGCGGTTGGGCAACCGGCGGATGAAGCGGCGTTCCTCCAGCGCGTTGATCAGGCGATGGACGCCGGATTTCGACCGCAGTTGCAACGCATCCTTCATTTCTTCAAAGGATGGCGAAACACCATCGGCCCGCAGCCGAGTATCGATGAAACTCAAAAGTTCCTGTTGCTTGCGCGTCAGCATCGTCACCCCCATAGAGGAACACATGCGGAACGTTTAGGAAACATTTCCGATACTGTCAAGCGCGATGCAATCGACCATTTCGCCCGCCGGTGCCGCCGGCGCACCGGGTTGCCGGACGATCAGATATTGTGCCGCGGCCAGGCGCCCGAGCAGCGACGAATCCTGCGAGGTGAAGGCCTCCGCCGCGCCATTGACGAGGCGCGCCCGGATGTGATCGCGGCGCGCGCCATTGGCCGCCAGCGGCGCCGCCAGCGGCAGCCGGAGCATCGGCAGCGCCTCGGGCCTTCCGCCAAGCCGGTTGAGCAGCGGCACGACGAACAACAGCGCGCAGACATAGGCCGAAACCGGGTTGCCCGGCAGGCCGATGACCCGCCGCCCGCCAAGCCTGCCCGCCAGCATCGGCTTGCCCGGTCGCATGGCGATTTTCCAGAAATCGATCGCGGCGCCAAGATCGCGCAAAACCGGCACGACAAGGTCATGATCGCCAACCGAAGCGCCGCCGATGGTGACAATGATGTCGCCGCCGGCCGCGCCCAGCGCCGCCGCCAGCGCGTCGCGGGCGTCGGGAACGATGCCGGGATCATCGACCAATGCGCCGACGCTTTCGAACAGCGCGCGCAGCATGACGCTGTTCGAACTGACGATCTGGTCGCGCCCGGGCGTCGTCCCCGGCGGCACCAGCTCGTCGCCGGTGGCGATCAACGTCACGCGCGGGCGGCGCACGACGTCGATGCTGCCATGGCCGCTGGCGGCGATCAGCCCGATCCGCGCCGGCGACAGGCGATCGCCAGTATCGGCGAGCCTATCGCCCGCGGCGAAATCCTGGCCGGCCTTGCGGATATGCGCGCCCCGGCGCGGCGGGCCTTCGCCGCCCAGCGTCGCGATGTCGTCGGCGCGCAGGATTTCTTCCTGCACGACGATCGTATCGGCGCCGGTCGGCAGCGGCGCGCCGGTGAATATCCGCGCCGCCTGATGCGCGCCGACTTCGCCCGACCAGCCGCGGCCGGCGGCGGATTCTCCCACCACCGTCCAGGGGCCGGGAAGATCGGCCCAGCGGATCGCATAGCCGTCCATCGCGGAAGCGGCGAAAGGCGGTTGCGTCAACCGCGCGGCGACTGATGCTGCGAGGATGCGGCCGTGTGCGGCATCGAGGCCGACCGTTTCGGCGGGAAGCGGCGCCGTGCCTTCGAGCAGCCGGGCGCGCGCGGTGTCGATATCATCAGCGCCGCCATCAGACGGGTGCGCGCCATTCGCCCGAGCGCCCGCCGGACTTTTTGAGCAACCGCACGCCCGAGATCGTCATGCCGCGATCCATCGATTTCGCCATGTCATAGATGGTCAGCAGCGCCACGGTAACGGCGGTCAGCGCCTCCATTTCGACCCCGGTGCCGTGCGTCGTCGCCACTGTCGCGGTGGCGCGGATACCGTCGGTTTCGATGGCGAGGTCGAGCGTCACCGCATCGAGGGGCAGCGGGTGGCACAGCGGGATGAGATCGGCGGTGCGCTTGGCCGCCATGATCCCGGCGATGCGCGCCACCGCGAGCACATCGCCCTTGGCGACGGCCTGGGTGCGGATGGCGGACAGCGCGGTTTCGGCGATGGTGATGAAGCCTTCGGCGACGCCTTCGCGGCGGGTCGCTGCCTTGGCCGAGACATCGACCATGCGCGCCGCGCCGTGTTCGTCGAGATGGGTGAGGGTCATGCCAACAGGGTGCGCGTCGCGGCGGTGACATCGGCCTGCCGCATCAGCGATTCGCCGACGAGGAAAGCGGTGATTCCGGCCTTGGCGAGGCGGTTGAGGTCGTCCGGCCCCGATAGCCCGCTTTCGGCGACAAGGGTGCGACCCGGCGTGTCGGCAAGTTCGAACGATGTCTCAAGATCGACGGCCAACGTCTTCAGGTTGCGATTATTGATCCCGAGCAATGGCGTCTTCAACTTGAGCGCGCGGTCACGCTCGGCGGCGTTGTGGACCTCGACCAGCACATCGAGACCGTGCGCGATCGCCACCGCCTCCAGTTCCGCCGCCTGCGAATCCGAGAGCGCCGCCATGATCAGCAAGATGGCGTCGGCGGTGATCGCCCGCGCCTCGATCACCTGCCAGGGATCGACGATGAAATCCTTGCGAATCACCGGCAAGGCACAGGCGGCGCGGGCGGCGGTCAGATAGGCGTCGCCGCCGAGGAACCAGCGCTCCTCGGTCAGCACCGACAGGCAGGTGGCGCCGCCGGCCGCATAGGCGCGGGCCAGCGACGGCGGGTCGAAATCGGCGCGGATGAGGCCCTTTGACGGGCTGGCCTTCTTGATTTCGGCGATCAACGCGTAGCGGCCTGCGGCCTGCGTCGCATGGATGGCGGCGATGAAACCGCGCACCGGGTCGGCTGCGGCGGCGGCGGCCTCGAGGTCGGCGAGGCCGCGCGCTGCCTTGGCGGCGGCGACCAGCGCGCGCTTGTGGGCGACGATTTGCGCCAGCGTGTCACTCATCGAAAATGCCTCCACCGGGCAAGGGTGTCCTGCGCGGCACCACTGGCCAGCGCTTCGCGGGCGCGGGCGGCGCCTTGCGGCAAGGTCAGGCCTTCATCGGCGACGGTCAGCGCGGCGGCGGCGTTGAGGACGACGATGTCGTGGTAGGCGCCGGCCTCGCCCTCCAGCAACGCCCGCAGCCGCGCGGCATTGTATTTCGCGTCACCGCCGGTGAGCGATTCCGTCGGGTGCAGGTCGAGCCCGACATCGGCGGGGGTGATGCCGCCAATGGTCACCCTGCCGCCGACAGCCAGCGCAAAGCTGCTGCTGCCCGAGACCGCGAGTTCGTCATAGCCATCGCCGTGGACGACCATGGCGCGCGTCGCGCCGAGCGCCGTCAAAGCCTGCGCCATCGGTAGGGTCCAGCCGGGCGAAAACACCCCGACAAGCTGGCGCTTGACTCCGGCGGGGTTGGCGAGCGGCCCGAGCAGGTTGAAGATCGTCCGCCGCCCCAGCGCGCGCCGCACCGGCGCCACTCGCGCCATCGCCGGATGGTGGCGCGCGGCGTGGAGGAAGGTGATGCCGACCGCATCGAGGCAGGGCCCGAGCCGGTCGAGCGGCAGTTCGGGCACGCCGAGTTCGGCGAGGACATCGGCGGCGCCGCTTGCTGATGAGGCGGCGCGGTTGCCGTGCTTGGCGACCTTGACCCCGCAGGCGGCGACGACGAGCGATACCGCGGTCGAGACGTTGAGGCTGTGCTTGTTGTCGCCGCCGGTGCCGCAGACATCAATCGCATCAGGGGCTTGTGGCGCAAAACTCTGACGTGATCTGAGCGCGGAGGCAGCCGCGACGATCTCCGTCACCGTCTCGCCGCGGTCGGCGAGCGCGATCAGGAAGGCCGCCAGCGCGGCATCGTCGACCTCGCCATCAAGGATGCGGGCAAAGACATCGGCGGCGGCATCGGCATCGAGCGGCAGCGACGGATCGGGCAGGGCGCGGGTCACGCCGCCGTGTCCAGCCGCTTGGGCGTCATCCCGGCGATGCGGAGGAAATTGGCGAGCAGCGCATGGCCATGCTCGGTGGCGATGCTTTCGGGGTGGAACTGCACGCCGTGCAGCGGCAGTTCGCGGTGGCGCATGCCCATGATGATGCCATCGGGACTGCGCGCATTGACCGCGAAGCACGCGGGCAGATCCTCCTCGCGGACGATCAGCGAATGATAGCGCGTCGCCTCGAACGGCGATGGCAGCCCTGCGAAGACGCCGGTGCCGTCGTGGGTGATGGCGCTGGTCTTGCCGTGCATGACTTGCGGCGCGCGCACCACCGTGCCGCCGAACGCCTGGCCGAGCGACTGGTGGCCAAGACAGACCCCGAGCAGCGGCAAATGCGCCTCGGCGGCGGCGGCGATCAGGTCGAGGCAAATCCCGGCTTCGTTGGGGGTGCACGGCCCCGGCGACAGCAGCACCGCCTGTGGCCGCATGGCGATCGCTTCGGCCGCCGTCAACGTGTCGTTGCGCACGACCTGGGTTTCGGCCCCAAGCTCGAGCAGGTAATGCACGAGATTGAAGGTGAAGCTGTCGTAATTGTCGATAACGAGGATCATGGTTGCCAATTCGCCGCATTGGGCTCCGAGATCTTTGTAGTCCCGATCCAACGCATACAGGGCTCCGGCTTTAACCCACGAGGAGGACAATCCGACGAACGGC
>JANNJH010000358.1:0-1261 GCA_031405775.1 Sphingomonadales bacterium
GTCATAAAGCCACCACTGGAATCTCTAAGTGGAGTCGCACCGGCCCGCTCCCCCCCCAGACCACCCATATTGTACAAAGACTTGGGTGGCCGGGCGGGGGAGCGGGCCGGTGCCGCCCAACTGCCAAGAGACTCTAATCGCGTCCAAGGGGACATCGACATGACCATGCCGGCACTTTTCGATCTCAGCGGCCAGACCGCGCTTATCACGGGTTCGTCGCGCGGCATCGGCAAGGCGATCGCGCATCGCATGGCCGAACATGGCGCCAACGTCGTGGTTTCCAGCCGCAAGGCCGATGCCTGCGCCGCAGCCGTCGCCGAGATCAACGCCGCGGTCGGCCGTGAAGCCGCTGTCGCGATCCCTGCCAACATCGCCGACAAGGCCAGCCTGCAGGCGCTGGTCGACGCCACCATCGCCCGCTTCGGCAAGATCGACGCGCTGGTCTGCAACGCCGCGTCGAACCCCTATTTCGGCCCGCAGGCCGGGATCAGCGACGACCAGTTCACCAAGATCCTGCAGAACAATATCGTTTCGAACCATTGGCTGATCGCCATGGTCGCCCCGGCGATGCTGGCCCGCAAGGATGGCAGCATCACCATCATCTCGTCGATCAGCGGGTTGATGGCATCGACGATGATCGGTGCCTATGCCATATCAAAGGCCGCCGACATGCAGCTGGCGCGCAACCTTGCCGCCGAATTCGGCCCCGACAATGTCCGCGTCAACTGCATCGCGCCGGGCCTGATCAAAACCGATTTCGCCAAGGCGCTGTGGGACAATCCCGAGATTCTCGAAGCCTCCACATCGGGCGCGCCGCTGCGCCGCATCGGCGTGCCCGATGAAATCGCCGGCATGGCGGTGCTGCTGGCCGCCAAGGCCGGCGGCTTTGCGACCGGGCAATGCTTTGTCATCGACGGCGGCGCGACGATCGTCTGAACCGGAAAAGCGGCACCGACGGCCTATTCGAGCGAACACCATCGTCACGTTGATCGTCAGCGCGACTTCGTCGGGTGCGACCGGTGGTCCCTTAGCGGTGAAGAATGCAGGACCTGTTTGTTCGCGCAAGATTGCTCTGGGATGCGATCGACAGAGACCCCGGCATGATCCGAACTTTGGTTCGCAGCGGGCTCGTTTCCGCAAACCGACATTCGGGGTAAAATGCGGGCTCTGGCCCACTTTCCGTGCAGATTTGACCGGGCGGCGGCCATGGATCGGGGCAATGAAGGGCTTGGGCGTTGGAGGCCCGACTTTTCATGCGCAG
>JANNJH010000359.1:0-3123 GCA_031405775.1 Sphingomonadales bacterium
AGGAATCACCCGTTCCCGCTTCACGTCGCCCAGCCGATCCTGTTTCGGCCGGACGATTCCCTCAACCACCGGATTCACCGCTTCCAAATGCGAAGGATTCGGCGCCAGGCTAGAACGTGTCGCCGGGCGATTCCTCGGTGCCGGCGAGCAGCGATCCGACCATCACCGCGGCGGCGCCCGCCGCCAGCGCCTTGGCGACATCGCCCGAGGTGCGCAGGCCACCATCGGCGATGACCGGGATGCCGAGCTTGGCCGAAGCTTCGGCGGTGTCGACCACCGCGGTCAACTGCGGCACGCCGACGCCGGCGACGACGCGCGTCGTGCAGATCGACCCCGGTCCGATGCCGACCTTGATGCCATCGGCGCCGGCTCCGATCAGCGCGCGGGCGGCCTCGGCGGTGGCGACATTGCCGGCGATGACCTGCGCCGAGCCGCTGAATTTCTTGATGCGGACGACGGCTTCGACGACGCGGTCGCTGTGGCCGTGCGCGGTATCGACGACGATCAAATCGCATTCGGCATCGAGCAGCGCCTGGGTGCGCTCGAACCCGAGATCGCCGACGGTGGTGGCGGCGGCAACGCGAAGCCGCCCGGCGGCGTCCTTGGTGGCGGCGGGATAGGTGACGGCGCGTTCGATGTCCCTGACCGTAATCAGCCCGATGCAACGGCCGCCATCATCGACGACGAGCAGTTTTTCGATGCGATGGGCGTGCAGCAGCCGGCGCGCTTCGCTTTCGGAGGTGCCAGGCCGCACGGTGACGAGATTGTCCTTGGTCATCAGCTCCGAGATTGGCTGGTCGACATTTTCGGCAAAGCGCATGTCGCGGTTGGTGACGATACCGATAAGGCGCCCGTCGCGTTCGACGACCGGAAAGCCCGAGATGCGGTGGCGATCCATCAGCGCCCGTGCGTCGCCCAGCGTCTGGTCGGGCCGCATCGTCACCGGGTTGACGACCATGCCGCTTTCGAAACGCTTGACCTGGCGGACGGCGTTGGCCTGTTCCTCGATGGTCAGGTTGCGGTGAAGGACGCCGATGCCGCCGGCCTGCGCCATGATGATCGCCATATCGGCTTCGGTCACCGTGTCCATCGCCGATGACAGGATCGGGATGTTGAGGGTGATGCCGCGCGTTACCCGCGTCGAGGTGTCGGCCATGCTGGGCATTACGGATGAGGCAGCCGGCACCAGCAGCACGTCGTCAAACGTCAGGCCGAGGCGAATTTGCATGTGATGAGCGACTCCGGGGGGCGGTGAGTCGCGTCTCAATAGGCGGCGGGGGGCCAAAATGAAAGGGGGGCGCGGATTTGGTCCACCCCCCCTTTTTGTCATCCGAATCGGCCCAGGCGTCAGGCCGGCTTCGCCTGGTTGATATGGATCAGCCAGAATTTCGCCAGCGCCTCACGCGGCCCGCCCTTGACCGCGTTCAGCGCCACTGTCGCGCCGGCCTTGTCGCCGGCCCGCGCCAGCGCCACGCCGAAGCGCAGGTTTGCCGTGGCCTGGTCGACGGTCGGGGCGCCGACGGCCTGTTTGTAGAGGCTCGCCGCCTTGGCAAAATCGCCATAGCCGTAATAGGCATCGCCGGTGGCCAGCGCGAGCTTGGGGTTGGCCTTGATTTCCCTTTCGAGACCCGGAAGCCCGGCCTTGTCGGTCGCGACCTTGGTATTGGCGGTCTTGCGCAGTTCGGCGACGAGCGGCTTTGTCGCCACCAGCATGTTGCGGCGGATGCCTTCGTCGATCGCGGTCTTGGCTTCGCCGGGATAGCCATTGCCGAG
The DNA here is from genome assembly GCA_031405775.1 of Sphingomonadales bacterium. Classification (GTDB taxonomy): domain Bacteria; phylum Pseudomonadota; class Alphaproteobacteria; order Sphingomonadales; family Sphingomonadaceae; genus Sandarakinorhabdus. The sequence continues at coordinate 1,774 of JANNJH010000359.1, forward strand.
CGCCGTCTCGGCATATTCGACGAAATCGCGTTCGCCGTTCAATGCTCCAGCGACCGATTGCAGGCGCAGGAAATCGAGCTCGGTCTGTGCGTCCAGCTTGGGGAAGCTGTCGCGGGTGGTGATGATCGCATCCCGCCAGTTTACAGCGTTGGGATAGGCCTCGACCAGCCCAACTCCGGCCGGTCGAATCTGCGCCACTTGCTTGCCATCAATTGCGAACTGCAGGCGGCGCCGGTACCAGGATTCCGGAACCGGCTGCCCCGCAGCCTTGTTCGCAGCAATCGCCTGCGTCAACGAATCGACCGCCTTGGCGGACTGTTTCTGGGCGAAATACAGCTCGGCAAGCCCGACGATGCCTTCGCCGTCGCCGGGGTTGAGCTTGACCAGTTGCTCAAAGGCGTTGGTCGCGACGGCGTAATCCTTGCGCTGCATCGCCAGCGCGCCGATGTTGCGCAGGAACTTGGGCTGATCGGCAGCCGAGACCCGGCCCGTCGCCAGCATCTTCGTCAGCGACTTTTCGATCAGCGCATTGTCCTTGAGAGCGACGGCCGAACTCAGCCTGAGCGCCGAGATCATATAGGTGTCATCGGGCGTCGGCGACGCAAAGGCATCGGCTTCGGCGATCTTGGCCAACGCCCCGGGATGGTCCCCAGCCTGCTGCAGCGTCTGCGCCGCGACAAGCACGACCGCGACCGGCTTGGAAAGCTTGGGGGCCTTGGGCGCTTCGACCTTCTTTTGGGCCAATGCCGGGGCCGCGGTGAGCGCGGCGCTGGCGAGCAAGGCGATAGCAAAGCTGCGCACGAGAATCTTCATCAAATGACCTCCCAATGACTGTTGTGTACGGCTAGGCCATAGCGCCGCCCTTGGTCAACAATCGCTTGCCGCGCCAGTGCAATTATTGCCTGACGAATAGCGGCGGGTGGCTGGTGCCATCGCGCTGCTGAACATGGTTTGAACGATGTCCGCTACGGCATCGGGCCAGGACGGATGGGCAAAGAAAAAGGCCGGCCCCGTTTCCGGAGCCGGCCCTTTCCTTCGAAAAATCAGCGTCGCTGAAAAGCGATGCTCAATTCTTCCCGGCTTCCTTGATGTCGCTGGCAGCCTTGTCGGCACCGGCCTTGACGGCATCGGCAGCCTGGTCGGCACCGGCAGCAACGGCGTCGGTCACAGCAGCGGCGCCAGCAGCGGCAGCCGGAGCAACAACGTCGGCCGGAGCAGTCGTCTCGGTCGTCGTTTCGGTGGTTGTCATCGCATCAGCAGCAGGAGCAGTGGTTTCGGTCGTTTCGGTCGTGGTGGTGGTTTCGGCAGCCTTCTGGCCGCAAGCAGCGAGCAGGCCGAGGCTGGCCACAG
>JANNJH010000360.1:0-9572 GCA_031405775.1 Sphingomonadales bacterium
TTAACATTGAATTTTTTGATAAGAGCGGTTAATTCTGATTCAGGAAAAATTGGGATACCTTTGGGATAAAGTTTTCCGGCTAAACTTGCAGGATATTTACGTCCATCGATATTGGGGATCTGTGTTGCTGTAAAAGCTACAACGTTGTATAAAGGGTTATTTCTGTAAACAACATTGAAGTTATGAAAATCCCTGCCAGCAGCACCCATTATTAATACATTTATTTTTGTCATTTTAGTAGAATTTAATAAGTTATCTTATACAAATATAAAAGTTTATATGTAAATCAACTATGATTTAAGTCATTAAATTGTCCTATCCTGAACGACCTGTCTTACTCCGTGCAAACGGAGGAAGAAGTGCCTGCTCAAAATGTGAATTATTTCAATATAGGCACATAATTACCAAGCTTAATATCATCGATTTGCCGTACTTTAAAATCAAGTATTTCATTCTTAAGCCGTTTCTGCAAAATGTTATTATTTACGTGAATTTGCTGATGGGTGCGCCCGGTCTCCAGCCGGCATTCGACCTGCGCTGCATCGCGCAGCACGCGGATGGTGCGGTAATGCGTGATCGCGTGCTTGCCCCTGCCCTCCGGAACGATCGCCATCTTCTGGCGGTTGGCGGTCGATCGCGCCAGCGCGGCTTCGATTCGCCCCGCCGGCGGCACCGGGTGGCCGGCGACCACCGCCGTATAGCGCCGGTCGACGGTATGCGCGGCAAACTGCCGCGACAGATATTCATGCGCCGGGTCGGTCTTGGCGACGACCAGCAGCCCCGATGTGTCCTTGTCGATGCGGTGGACGATCCCCGGCCGCGCCACGCCGCCGATGCCCGACAATCGCCCGGCGCAGTGATGCAGCAGCGCGTTGACCATGGTGCCGTCGTAATTGCCCGCCGCCGGATGCACCACCAGCCCCGCCGGCTTGTCGACAACCAGCAGCGACTCATCCTCGAAAACGATGGTCAGCGGGATATCCTGCGCCACGGTCTCCGAAGGCCGCGGTTCCGGGATCGACAGCGTCAGCGCCTCGCCGCCCTTGACCTTCAACGCCGGGTCCCACAGCACGCCCGCCGCGCCGGAAACCCGGCCGCCGCCGACCAACGCCTTCAACCGCTCACGCGAATGTTGCGGCAACGCCGCCGCCAGCGCCCGGTCCAGCCGCCAGCCCGCGGCGTCCGCCGGCAGCACAACAGCAATCGACTTTTCGGCCTCCATCACCTATCCGATGTCGGATGATTATCGCAATTGCAAGCGGGGTCGCGCAAACCCTTATCGCCGAAGCGGCGCGCGCCGCGCCGCACGAAGCCTGCGGCCTGTTGCTGGGCCATGCCGGTCGCATCGAAACCAGCGTCCCCGCCAAAAATGTCAGCGCCGATCCGGCAAGCGCCTTCGAGATCGACCCGGCCACCCTGCTCCGCACCCACCGCGAGGCGCGCGGCACCGGGCAATCGGTCGTCGGCCATTATCACAGCCACCCCAACGGCCGCGCCGAACCATCATTGCGCGATGCCGCCCACGCCCTCGAAAACGGCCAGCTCTGGCTGATTGTCGCCGCTGGCGAGCTCCATGGCTGGCGTGTCGTCGCCGATGATCCGGGCGGCAGCGCCGTCCACGGCCGCTTCCTGCCCGTCACGCTGGCAAGCGACCCCGGCTGATGGCCAGCGGCGCGGTCAAATGGTTCGACGCCAAAAAGGGCTTCGGCTTCATCGCCCCCGATCTCGGGCCGTGCGACGTTTTTGTCCATGCCTCGGCGCTCACCGCCGCCGGGATCGCCGGTCTGGCGCCGGGCGACCGGCTCGAATTCGAACTGGCGCAAAGCGGCGACGGCCGGCTGATCGCCTTTGGCTTGCGCCCGAAACCCGCCGACACGACCGGCGCCGCCGCGTGATCGGGCGCGTGATCGACCGGCAAGCGATGCCAGCTCTAAGCAATCGCCGCGCTCCAGCCGTTGCTGGCATGGCCATCATCAGCGCCGGAGCCTCCAGACCATGACCGATCCGCTTGCGCCGCTGCTGGTCAAATGGCTGACGCACGACCTTGCCACCCCGATCGCCACGGTGATGACGGCCAGCGAATTGCTCGGCGACACCGCCGATGCCGAGATCAACGGCCTTGTCGCCGACGGCGCCCGCCGCCTCGGGGCGCGGCTGCGGCTGATCCGCGCCGCGCTGGTGCCGGGCGATTCGCCGATCGGCGGCGCCGCGCTCGAAAAGCTCATCCGCGCCGGGATCGACGGCACCCCGCTCAGCTGGGATCGCGGCAACGACGAATCGACCAGCGCCAGCGACGGTCGCCACGCCGCCGTCATCGCCGGCACCGCGATGCTGCTCGCCGATCTGCGCCGCGGCCAGCCGTTGACGATCTCGGCCAGCGACGCGCGCTGGGCCACCGCTGCCGCCCTGCCCGATGCCGTGGCCGACGCCCTCGCTGGCGGCCCGGCGACCGATTCGCGCTCGGCGGTCGCCGCGATGCTCGCCGCCGCCGCCGCCCGCGCCGGGCTTGTGCTGACCGCGACGGCCGACGGCATCGCCTGGGGTTAGGCTTTCGGGCGGCGACGTGGTGAAACGCCAGCCAAATTTCCGCGTTTCCACATGCCGCAAAATCTGCTAAGGTCGCCGAATTGCTGGTCAAACTGGGAACAGCCGCATGATGCGGATGCGGGAACTTGAAAAAGGCCAGCGGCGTCGGGCGCAGGCGACTTGAAATTCTCTAGCCGGGGAGGGCTGGTCCCCCCTGCCGCCTCGGCGCCAGGGGGGATTTTTATCGGATCAGAGCGTGCCGAACCGGGCCATGGACGCGGTTCAGGTCTTGGGAAAATCGCCCCGACGCCTGCGCTTTCAGAGATTCGAAAGCCCGGCCCGCAGGTCGGCCACGTCCATCGCCGGGGTCAGCTCGAACTTCGCCTTCAGCCCGTTGAAGAAAGGCTCGGCCAGCGGCGGGATATGCGCCGCCGAGGCCAGGTCGAACACCGCGACCATGGTCCGATTGCCTTCCAGAGCGGTGAACCACAAACCCTCGGGTTTGGCCGCCTCGGTGAAGTCTTGCACTATCTTTGCCAGGCTGCCGTCCTTGATCGCCCGGTTGGCACTTTCAACCTCCATCTGAACCTTCAGAAACATGCGCATTGGCCGCTCCTTGCTGTCTGGATGAGTCGCCGATGATGGGACCAACACTCATATACAGGGTCGCAACCACTGCTGCCAGCACACCGAATGGCGCATTTGTCGATAGCCGTCATCCTTATCAGTTGACGCCGCTAAAACCCCGTCGACATGGTCAGCGCCGGGCCGCTGCCGGGCAAGGCGTTGCCGGCGACGCGAAAGCGCCAGTCCGCCGAAACATCGACATCGATCCGCCCCATCGGCGTCCGCATGACAAGGCTGGGGCCGACATCGAAACGCCCGCTGGTAACGCCGCCGCTCTGGATGCTCGTCCAGGCGCCGGCGCCAGCAAGGAACGCCGCCTTGGCCGACCGGTACACCGGCACCGCGGCGCGCGCCTGCGCACCAACAAAGACATCGCCGGCGCCAAGCACGCCAGCCTCGCCATAGCCGGTCCATTCGATGCGGCCGCGCTTGCCATCGGCACCGCCGGCCACCCGCAAGGCCCAGTCGTTGCGCGCCGTCTCGCCGATCGCCACCAGCCGTTCGGCGCTGATGCTGACGCCGGGACGCGGTCGCCAGCGCAGCCCGAACGCCGCCTGGCTGCTGCTGTTATCAAGCGCGCCATTGCTTTCGGTGGCGGCGTTGAAGCGCGCGACAACGGCGACGGGCCGGCGCGCCAGCGGGTCTAGCGTCCACGCAAGGCTGCCGCCGGTCTGGCCGCCGCCGAGCACCGGGCTGGCCGCCGCGCCGACCGCGCCGCCATCCCGGAACAGCGCATAGGCATCCCCCGACCAGCGGCGGCCGAGGCGGCGACGTTCCGCCTGCCATTCGGCGCGGCGCGGATCGCCGTCGGTCGCCGGATCGCTGGCCAGCGCCGCATCGAACAACCGCGCGGCGCCGCGACGATCGCCCTCGGCCAGTCGCGCATAGGCCGCCGTCGCCAGATCATGCCCCGGCGATGGCGCGACCGGCGCGGGCGCAACCGAACGTGTTGAGGCGAGCGCCGTCGCCTTCGCCGGGCTTCGCGGCGGCAGCGACCAGGTCGTCCGGCGAACGCCATCGGCGCCTGGCGCTGTATCGACCCGCCGCGCCGCCATCACCGTGGCTATCGGCGGACCCGCAACCGGCAGTTGCAGCGACGGCGGCGCATAGCCCCCGCCATGCGCGATCTGGACCAGCCGGAGCCGCGCCCGCGCCACCCCGAGTTCGGCCTCCGCCACCCCGAGTTCGGCCTGCGCCATGGCAATATCGCCCCCGGGGTTTGCGCTCGCGGCGGGAAAATCCGCCGCCGACGCCGAGACCAGCCGCAGCGGCGATGCCGCTGGATAAGCCGCACCCGGCGCGAGGTCGCGCCGCGTCTGCGCCATCTCGCGTTGCAAAATCGGCAGGCGCAGCATCAGCCACACGCCCAGCGCCAGCGCCAGCAGCAACAGCACGCGCAGCGGCCGGCCGGTTGCCGTCGGCTTTTCGGGAGCCGCCGCCGTCAAGACAAATCGGCCAGGCTATCCGCCCGCGGAAAACGATGCGCGGTCTTGTCCCACGTCAGTTGCGCTGTGCCGCGCATCATGGCGCGGTAACGGCGGGCGGCGGTCCACGCCGCCGCCGCGTTGATGAAATTGCTCGCCAGCGCCCGCGGAATGGCGCGCAAGCCTTCGGCAAACCCATAGGCATGGCCGGTGAAGCCGGCGCGCATCAGCAGCCGCCACGCCAGCAACCCGGCGTTGAACCACAGCAGCGCGGCAAGGCCCGGCGTCGTCATCGGCGGCAGCGCTGTCGGAAATGCCCGGCGCAGGCCAAGATCAACAAGCACGAGCAACCCCGCGCCATAGGCGGCGATGGTCAGCAACGCGGCGACCAGCGACTTGCGGTCGCGCAGCAGCATATAGCGATCGGCGATGCCGCCGGGCCAGCCGAGCCGGTCCCAGCCGGCCAGCGCGATGCCGGTCAGCCAGCGGGTCTTCTGGCGCAGCGCCGCGTCGAAGCTGGCGGGGAAATGCTCGCGGGTGGCGACGACGACGCGTTCGCTGCCGCTGCGCACCCGCACCAGCGCGCCGCGCCCGCCAAGCGCCTTGATGCGGTGGCCAAGCTCGTAATCCTCGGTCAGGCAGGTGGCATCGAACGGAGCACCGCCCGCCGCCGCCGCGATGCGGCCGAGAATGTCGCGGTCGATGGCGCAGGCGACGCCCGCCGACGGCACCGCGGCCCCCAGGGCTTCGCGGACCACCATGTCCTTGGCGTGATTTTCGGCGAATTCATCGAGATAATGGCCGCTGATCCAGCGCGAACCGGGATCGGGCAGCGGCATCACCGGCAGCTGGACCATCGCCAGCCGCGGGATCAGCGCATCATAGATCCACAGCTCCTGGGCGTGGACGACATCCTCGGCGTCATGGAGGACGACCGCCTTGAAGGCTTCGCGCGCGCGCGCTTCATAAGCGACGACCGCGGTCCAGAGATGGTTGAGGCAATCGGCCTTGGTCGTCGGGCCGGGGTGGCGGCAGATAACGCTTTCAATCCGCGCATCCCCGACAGCGGCGACCACAGCGGCGACGGCGGCGATTCCGGCCGGATCATTGGGATAAAGCCCGACAAACACCCGGTAGCGCGGATAATCGAGCCGCAAGACAAGATCCGACAACATCGCGCCGATGACCGCCGATTCGTCCCAGGCCGGAACGATAATGGCGATCGGCGCCGGATCGGCGCGGCGCAGCGATTCGGCGCTGGCCCGCGGATAGCGGCTATAGATCGCCTGCCGCCGCCACAGGCTGCGGGCGAAAAAGACGAAATCGACGAACAGGTCGTCAAGGCCCGAAATCGCCACACCGATGGCGATGACCAGCAACAGCTCGCGCAAAGCCACATGCCAGCCGAGCAAGGTTGAACCGACGTCCGGCATGAATGGCGGATCAGGCCACAGACAGGAGAAAAAAGGCGGGTGCCCCGGAACGATCGGAACAGGGCAGACGGGGAGGGCCGTTTGCTCGTCTTGTCGATCGCCGGGGCACCCTCGGCAGCTGATGGAAGTGGCGCAGGGTCAAAACGCCGTTTTTCCATGAGTTGCCGATTGCGTGAGGTCGAGCCGCAACACCGGCTCGACGAAATTCCATTGCGCGCGCAGCCGCGCCAGCGTGGCGGCATCGACATCGATGCGCAGCGCCGCCACCGCGACGCCATCCATCTCCTCGGGCATGCCGAGCGGTTCGCAATCCCAGCCGACGGCGATAACCGCCGACAGATAGGCCATGTGCGTCATCATGGTGAAATGGCGGACGCCGTGCGCCAGCGCATATTCGACGATGGCGACCCCAAGCTGATGACGCACGCGCTCGGCGACCTCGCGCGGCAGGCCGGGCGTGGTGACCATGCGGGTGATCTCGAAGATGTCGCTGCCGCGCGGCACGCCTTCGGCGCAAAGCTGCGCGAACTTGTCGCCGAGCAAGTGCGGGCCATCGGTCGCCAGCAACCGCACCGATCCGAGATGCCCGCCGGTCTGGGCATCGGCGACGATCAGATAGATCGTGTCGTCCAGATCATATTCGTCGATCTCGTACAGGCCGTCGGTGACCGCGAGTTCCCATTTGAGCTGGTCGACAAAGACCTGCTTGCGCGCTGCATGCATCTCGCGGAGCTGCGGCTTGAACACATCGCGGTTGTGGCGGCCGATGATCCGGGTCGGCCGGGCGCTTGGCATGACGGCGGCATTCTGGCTTGTCTGGGCGGTGTTCGCGTTCGACATTGTCGTTCCTCCGCCCGGTTTCGAGCCATGGACGACAATTGCGGCAGTTGATTCCGGGGCGCCATATCCCCGATAGGGGGTAATGAGCATGACCGGTGAAGCCCAATATCTCGATCTGATGCGCCGCGTCTGGACGTCGGGCGTGGTCCGCGACGACCGCACCGGCACCGGCACGCGGGCGCTTTTTGGCGAAACCATGCGTTTCGACCTGTCGGACGGCAGCGTGCCCATCCTGACCACCAAGCGGGTGTTCTGGAAATCGGCGCTGCGCGAATTGATCTGGTTCCTGTCGGGCGATCGCAACATCCGGCCGCTGGTCGAACAGGGCGTCCATATCTGGACCGACTGGCCGCTGGCGCGCTTCAACAGCGCCGCCGACAGCGCCATCGACCGCGACGCCTTCGAAGCCCGCATCCTGGCGGAGCCGGACTTCGCTGCAAAATGGGGCGATCTGGGGCCGGTCTATGGCGCGCAATGGCGGCATTGGCCGAAATATACCGCCGCCGACAACGGCCTGTTCGCCCGTGACCCGGACGGAATCGACCAGATCGCCGCGCTTGTCGATGGCTTGAAAAACAATCCCGCCAGCCGGCGCCATATATTCACCGGCTGGAACGTCGCCGAACTCGATCAGATGGCCTTGCCGCCCTGCCACATGACCTATCAATATTTCGTCAGCGACAACAAACTTTCGGGCATCTTGTATCAAAGATCTTGCGATCTCGGGCTGGGGTTTGCCTTCAATATCTTCGAGGCGGCACTTTTGTTGCGGATGTTGGCGCAACAATGCGGGCTTTTGCCCGGCGAGATTGTCTGGATGGGCGCCGATTGCCATCTCTATCGCAACCACGAACACCTCGTCACCGAGCAGCTTTCGCGCCAGCCACGTCCCTTCCCCAGGCTCGATATCCTGCGCCGCCCCGACGACATCTTCGGCTATCGCTTCGAGGATTTCGCCGTCACCGGCTATGATCCGCACCCCGCCATCGCCGCGCCGGTCGCCGTCTGATGGAGATCGTGCTCGTCGTCGCCCGCGCTCGCAACGGCGTCATCGGCCATGAAGGCGCGCTGCCCTGGCATCTTCCCGAAGACCTCAGGCGCTTCAAGCGGATGACCATCGGCAAGCCGATCATCATGGGTCGCATGACCTTCGAATCGATCGGCAAGCCCCTGCCCGGCCGCCAGAATATCGTGGTGACGCGCAATCCCGACTGGCGCGCCGAGGGCGTCACGATTGTCCGCAACCTTGCCGAGGCGGTGGCGGCGGCCGGGCGCGATCCGCGCGCCGGCGGCATCATGGTCATCGGCGGCGCGCAAATCTTTGCCGAGACGCTGCCGAGCGCGACGCGGATCGAATTGACCGAAGTCGATGCCGACCCGGAGGGTGACACGGTGATGCCGGCGTTCGATCCGGCGCACTGGCGCGAAGTGGCGCGCGAAACGCATCCGGCCGAGGGCGAGCGACCGGGCTATGCTTTCGTGACGCTGGTGCGACGCTGATGTCGCTTGGCGCCAGCCGCCGTCGCGGTTAAGCGCAAACCATGGATCGAGTGACAGGCGGGGCCGCAGTGCCGCAGACGGCGCGGGGCGGCATCGCCGCGCTGGGCAATTTCGACGGATTCCACCTCGGCCACCAGGCCGTCGTCGGCCGGGCGATCGCGCTTGCCCGCGAACACGGCGTGCCGGCGCTGGTCGCCAGCTTCGACCCACACCCGGCGCGATTGTTCCGCCCCGACCTGCCGCCGTTCGCGCTGACCGGCGTGGCGCAGCGGTTCGAGCTGTTCGCCGGCTTCGGCATCGACGCAACGGTGATGATTCCCTTCAACCAGGACCTCGCGGCGCTGTCGGGCGAAGATTTCGTGATGCAATGGCTGGTGCGCCGAATGGGCGTTTCGGGCGTCGTCACCGGCGTTGATTTCACCTTTGGCGTTGGCCGCAGCGGCGACACCGCCGAGCTCGCCGAACTCGGTGCCCGGCACGGCTTTACCGTCGAAGTGGTGGCGCCGGTGGCCGATGCCGCCGGCACCATCTCGTCGAGCCGGGCGCGGACGCTGCTCAAGGATGCCGATCCAGTCGGCGCGGCATTGCTGCTGACGCGGCCGTTCACGATTCGCGGGCGTGTCGAGCATGGCGCCAAGCTGGGGCGCACGCTCGGCTTCCCGACCGCCAACTTGGCGCTGGGGGATTACCAGCGCCCGGCTTACGGCGTTTACGCGGTGATGGTGGTGCTACCGGATGGCAGCCGCGTCGCCGGCGTCGCCAACCTCGGCATCCGCCCGATGATCGAGCCGCCGGTCGAGCTGCTCGAAACCTGGCTGATGGACTGGAGCGGCGATCTTTACGGCAAGACCATCGATGTCGAATTGCACCATTTCTTGCGGCCGGAATGGAAGCTCGACGGCCTTGAGGCGCTCAAGACGCAGATCGCGGCGGACGCAGCAGCGGCAAAGGCGGTTCTGTCCCCTCTCCCTTGAGGGGAGAGGCGAGAGACGGCGTAGCCGGCCCGGGTGAGGGTGTTCTTTCTTCGACGTGAGCGAAGCGTGTCACCTCTTCCGCAAGCGGGAGAGGGGTAGAAATGCCATCCCGCCTGCCCTAGACACCCCCGGTCATGACCATCCCCGATTATCGCGCCTCCGTCTTCCTCCCGAAGACCGATTTCCCCATGAAGGCCGGGCTTCCCGAAAAGGAGCCCGCCATCCTGGCGCGCTGGCTCGGCGACGGG
>JANNJH010000361.1:0-2890 GCA_031405775.1 Sphingomonadales bacterium
CCTCGGGTCTTTTTGGGATGGAAGTCCAATCCAAGCAGTCGGCCGGAGGATCTAAGCTTCAACGACAGAGACACGGCTAACAGCCTCGCAGCCGCCTCCAACGTTGCATCGCTCGCAGCGCCAGCATGAGTCACCTCCGCCGACGCATCGCGAATTTTCTCAACGATAGCATGAAGTCCGGCGATAGCGGCGGGCGTATTCAGATCATTGCGAAGCGCAGCGACCACTGTCTCATCTGGGGCGACGTCAGGCGCACGATCAAATTCGGCGATGCTTTCGATTTCGAGCTCGTTACAAAACTTCTCGAAGGTACGGCGTTCTTGCTCCAACAACTCGTCCGTCCACTCCAACGGCTGCAGGTAATGCGCGCTGAGCAATGCCAGCCGCAGCACTTCACCATCCCACCCTTGCGCCAGCAGATCGTCGACGCCGACGACATTGCCGAGCGACTTCGACATCTTGTCGCTGCCGCCCATCTTGAGGAAGCCGTTGTGCATCCAGATGCGGGCCAGCGGGGCGCCGTCATGGGCGCAGGTCGATTGCGCCAGCTCGTTCTCGTGATGCGGGAATTGCAGGTCGAGCCCGCCGCCGTGGATGTCGATCGTGGTGCCGAGGCTTTGCGCGATCATCGCCGAGCATTCGATGTGCCACCCCGGACGGCCACGACCCCAAGGTGAATCCCAGCCCGGCTGGTCGGCGCTGGAGGGCTTCCACAATATGAAATCGGCCGGGCTGCGTTTGTAGGGCGCGACTTCGACCCGCGCGCCGGCGATCATCTCGTCGAGCGGGCGCCGCGACAGCGAACCATAGCCCGAAAACGCCGGCACATCGAACAGCACATGGCCTTGCGCCACATAAGCCGCGCCCTTGGCGACGAGGACTTCGATCATCGCCAGCATCGCCGGAACGCTGGTCGTCGCGTGCGGGGCGATATCGGGCGGTTGCACCCCCAGCGCGCCCATGTCGGCGAGGTAGAAATCCTCGTAGCGCCGGGTAATCGTTTCGATCGGCACGCCTTCGCCTGTGGCCTTGGCGATGATCTTGTCGTCGATATCGGTGATGTTGCGGGCATAAACCACATGCTCCGCGCCATATTCATGGGCGAGCAGCCGCCGCAGCACATCGAACACCACCGCCGGCCGGGCATTGCCGATATGGGCGCGGCCATAGACCGTCGGCCCGCAGACATACATCGTCACCCGGTTCGGATCGCCGGGCTTCAGTTCGTCCTTGCGCCGGGTCAGCGTGTTGTACAGCCGGATCGTCATCAGATCGCCGTCGAAGGCTCGCGCTTTTCCTGCGCGTCGAGCAGCTTGTCGAGCGCGCTGCGCTGGCCCGGGGCATAGCCTTTGTCGCCGGCCTTGCCATTATCGGCGGCGTCGGCGCTTTCGGGCGACAGCCGCCGGCGTTCCTCGACGAAATCGACGAGCACCTTCGACACCATCGCCAGCGTCGGCGCGGTCCGGGCCTTGGCGAGCCAGATCGGCGAAGGCGCGCCGGGATTGATGGTATCGAAGGTCAAATTGGTCAAAAGGAACAGCAGCACCGCCGCCAGCACGCCCTTGGCGGCGCCAAAGCCCAGCCCGAGAACACGATCGACCGGCCCGACCAGCGACGCCCTGGTGCCGCGGCTGAGCTGCCCGCCAAGAACGCGAACGGCGATGAAGGCACCGAGGAACAGCACGACAAAGGCCAGGATGGCGCCGCCGGCCTCGGTGCCGGTGAATTGCGTCGCGATCACCTTGGCCTGGTCGTGGCCAAAGCGCACCGCGAGGATGCCCGCCACCCAGGCGGACAGCGAAACGATCTCGCCGACAAAACCACGCGCCAGCCCGGCGAGCGCCGCAAGGCCAACGAGCAGGGCGACGACAACGTCGAAGGAAGTGAGATCAGCCATGAAGCACGCGTCTAGGGCTGCCCCGCCAGCCGGTCAACGAGCGCGGCCAGCGTCGGCATCGCTTCGACGCGCAACGCGCCGCTGGCGGTGCCTTTGGGCGCGAACGCCGAGGCGAACCCCAGCTTGGCGGCTTCCTTCAGCCGCAGCGCCGCCAGCCCTGCCGGCCGCAGTTCGCCCGACAGCGCGACCTCGCCGAACGCCACCGCGTCATGCGGGATCGGCCGATCGGTCAAGGCCGAGATCAGCGCCGCCGCCACCGCGAGATCCGCCGCCGGGTCCTGGACCTTCAAACCGCCGGCGACGTTCAGATAGACCTCGTGGGTGCCAAACCCCAGCCCGCAGCGCGCCTCCAATACCGCCAGCAGCATCGACAATCGCCCCGAATCCCAGCCGACGACAGCGCGGCGCGGCGTCGCCCCCGAAGGCACTTTCACCACCAGCGCCTGGATTTCGCACAATACCGGCCGGGTTCCCTCCAGCGCCGGGAACACCACCGCGCCGGAGACCGAGCCATCGCGATCGGTCAGGAACAGCGACGACGGGTTGGCGACTTCCTCAAGCCCGTCGACGCCCATCGCGAAGACGCCGATCTCGTCGGTGCCGCCAAAGCGATTCTTGACGGCGCGCAGGATGCGATACTGGTGGCTGCGCTCGCCTTCGAAATACAACACCGTATCGACCATGTGTTCGAGCACGCGCGGCCCCGCCAGCTGGCCGTCCTTGGTCACATGGCCGACAAGCACCAGCGCGCAACCGCTGGTCTTGGCATAGCGGATCAATTCCTGCGCCGATGCCCGCACCTGCGAGACGGTTCCCGGCGCGCCCTCCAGCGTGTCCGAATGCATCGTCTGGATCGACACCCTCACCAGCCGCGAGTGCGGGCGGATGCCGCCCAGCGTGGTCAGGACGTCGCGCACCGTACTTGCGCCCCCGAGCAGGAGCGGAGCATCTCCCAAGCCTAGACGCTGCGCGCGCAGGCGGATCTGGTCGGCC
>JANNJH010000362.1:0-19576 GCA_031405775.1 Sphingomonadales bacterium
ATATGTGCCGCTTTTCAATTGGGGCGGGTTGCTGAGGGGCAGCGGCCCGAACAACGGCTTCGCGGTGACCGGCGACGCCGTGGTGCGCATCCAATGAAGCTTTCGCGGCTGCTGTCCGATCGGCGCGGGCTTGCTGCCGCCGAATTCGCGCTGGTTGTTCCGATCTTTACGCTGATCACCCTCGCGACGATCCAGGCCGGCATGTTCTTCTGGGCCAAGGCTGGGTTGGAGCATGGTATCGGCGAAGGCGCGCGGCTGGCATCGATCTTCCCGCGCCAGACCAACGCCGCGATCATTTCGCGCATCCAGAGCGCGGCGTTCGGCACGAACGCGGCCGATCTGCAGACGCCGACGCTGGTCGCCGGCACGGTGGGCGCGGTCGATTATCTCGACATCACGGTCCGATACACGGCGAAGCTGGCGATATTCAACGTGCCGACGATGACGCTGACCGAAAATCGCCGCGTCTATCGCCCCTGAAAACCGCGCCGCCGGGTTTCCGCCGCCTCAGCGCACCTCCACCGGCAACCCCAGCTTGGCGAGCTGCGGCTCGACCGTCTTGCGGTCACCCACCACCACCCAGATGAAGCGGTCGGTTGAAAGCAGCCGTGCCGCCGCGTTCAACTGCGCCGGGGTCAGCGCCTGCAAGCGCGGCACCAGCCTGCCGAAATAATCGTCACCACGGCCATAGACGGCGTTCTTCTCGATCGCGCCGAGCAGCGCGGCGCCGCTTTCGAAATCGCCCGGCAGCGAGCGGACGGTGTTGTTGATCGCCTTGTCACGCTCGGCCTGATCGATCGGCCGCGTGCTGGTCAGCGCCTTTACATCGGCGATCATCGCCGCGAGCGAATCGCCGGTGCGATCGGATTGAACAGGAGCGATGATGAACGATGCCATGCGGTCGCTGCCGTCGTTGAGCGCCGCGCCGACGCCATAGGCCCAACCCTTTTCCTCGCGGATGTTGGTGTTCAATCGCGATGTCGACAGCCCGCCCAGGATGTCGTTGGCGGCGCGCAGGGCAATCGGGTCGTCGCTGCCCTTTGTCGGCAAGACGACGCCGCCGCGGATATAGCTTTGCGGGCTGGCGGGGCGATCGACGAGGATGATGCGCGCGCCGCTGGGATCTGGGATCGGCGGGAAGCTTTTGCTGCCCTTGGCCACTGCCGGATCGGGCTTCCAGCTGCCAAAGCTCGCCTCCAGCTGCGGCTTCAGTTCGGCCATGGTGATGTCGCCGACGACGAACATCACGGCGTTGTCGGGGCGAATCCAGCGCTTGTGCCACGCCACCACATCGGCGCGGGTGACGGCCTTGACGCCGGCGGCGCTGCCGCTGCCCGTCGTCGGCACGCCATAGGGATGGTTTTCGCCATAGAGCAAAACCGGCAACAGCCGCCGCGTGATGCTGGCGGGGTCGGTTTCCTCCTGCGCGATTCCGGCCAGCGTCTGGCCGCGAACGCGTTCGAGTTCGGCGGCATCAAAGCTCGGCCGTTCGACGACATCGGCGAACAGCGCCAGCGAGCCCGGCAAATTGGGCTTGAGGGCATCGAGCGTCACCCGCGTGCGGTCATAGCCGGCGCTGGCGCCGATGCCGGCCCCCAAACGTTCGCGCGCTTCGGCGATCTGTGGCCCGGTCAATCCGCCGGCGCCTTCATCAAGCAGGTTAAGCGCAAGCCCCTGGATTCCAAGGAGTTTCCGGTCATCGGCGCCGAAACCGGCATCGAACGAGATCATCATTCGCACCAGCGGCACCGTATCGCGGCGCGCCAGTTCGACCTTGAGGCCGTTGGCGAGCGTCGTGCGTTCGATCAACGCCACCTTGAGCAGCGGCGACGCGCCGACCCTGGGCTCGGGCATCCGCGCCACTCTGGCCAGCGGCGCGGTGGCGGCCGCCGGCGCGGTAGTGCGCGGCGTCGATACCTCCGCCGCCGGGCGATTGCCGGGCAGCACGGTCTGGCGATAATCACCCTTGCTCAACCAGCGCCGCGCCGCGCCGGCGACGGTCGCCGGGGTGGCATCGGCATAGGCCGCAAGCTCGGTCTTGTAGAAATCGGCGTCGCCGGCATAGACCGCGCCTTCGGCAAGCGTGACGGCCTTGCCGCCGAACCCGCCGACGGCTTCGAGGCCGCGAATGGTTCCCGAAACCGCGCGGCTGGCGATGCGGTTGACTTCATCGGCGGTTGGACCGTCCTTGAGGAACCGCGCCATCACCGCGTCGATGCGGGCCTCGACCACCGCCGGTTCGACGCCCGGCGCCAGCGTCACGTCGATGCTCGCCATGGAGACTTTCTCAAAGGCCTGGACGCTGCCCGAAACCGCCACCGCCAGCTTTTTATCGCGCACCAGGTCGTTGTACAGCCGCGACGAGCTGCCGCCGGCAAGGATCGCCACGGCGGTGTCGACAAGCGGCTGCGCCTTGTCCATCCGGCCGGAGACGACCCAGTTGCGGCTGAGCTGTGGCGTCGGGATCTGATCGTACAGGGTTTCGCGCCGGGTCGTCGTCCACACCGGCACCGGCGCATCATAACGCTTGATCGCCGGGCCGGGCGGAATGTCGGCGAAGTATTTTTCAACCATGGTTTTCGCGGTGGCGAGATCGACGTCGCCGGCGAGCACCAGCACGGCGTTGTTGGGACCATAATTGGCGCGGAACCAGCCGCGCACATCATCGAGGCTGGCGGCATCGAGATCGGCCATGCTGCCAATTGTCGAATGGCGATAGGGGTGGCCGGGGGGGAACAGCGCCGCCAGCGTTGCATATTCCGTCAGGCCGAGCGGCTTGTTGTCGCCCTGGCGCTTTTCATTCTGGACGACGGCGCGCTGGGCATCGAGTTTGCCTTGCGTCACCGCGCCGAGCAGATGGCCCATGCGATCAGATTCGAGAAACAGCGCCAGTTCCAGCGCCGGGGTCGGGACATTTTCGAAATAATTGGTGCGATCGAACCAGGTGGTGCCGTTGGAATCGGTGGCGCCGACGTCCTCCAGCTTTTTGAAGAACACCGCGTCGTTGTTCTCGCTCCCATAGAACATCAGATGTTCGAACAGATGCGCAAAGCCGGTCTTGGCCTTGGGTTCGTCCTTTGATCCGATGTGATACCAGACGCTGACCGCGACGATCGGCGCCTTGCGATCGGTATGGACGATGACCCGCAGGCCGTTCTTCAGGGTGAATTCGGAATGTGGGATGTCGACGGATTTTACCAGATCGGCGATCGGCGCGGGGGCGGGCAGGGCAGCGGCGGAAACCGCCAGCGCCGCCGCCATGACAGGGCCGGCGAGCGGCGTGGCGAGCAACAGGGCAGCAATGATCGACAGGCGCATGAAAACTCCGGGGCAACAGCGGGTTGCAAAGGCTTAGCGCGGTTGCTGGGGCCGTGCCAATGACGGGGCGATTAATGTGGTTTTCCTGGCCGTGGCGCCCGGCGCGTCAGCCGAGCCGTTGCGCGTGCCAGCGCAGGTGATCCTCGACAAAGCTCTGGATGAACCAATAGCCGTGATCGTAACCGGCGTGGCGGCGCAGCGTCAGCGGGATGCTGGCCTTGGCGCAGGCTGTCTCAAGCCGTTCCGGCTGCAACTGGGCTGCGAGAAAATTGTCGGCGAGGCCCTGGTCGACAAGCAGTTCATCGACCCGCGCGCCGGCTTCGATCAGCGCGACGGCATCATGCGCCGCCCAGGCCGCGGGATCGTCGCCGAGATACATCGGCAGCGCCTTTTGCCCCCATGGCACCTGCGTCGGCGCGACGATCGGGGCAAAGGCCGAAACGCTTTGGAAACGGCCGGGGTGCTTGAGCGCCAGGGTCAGCGCGCCATGGCCGCCCATCGAATGGCCGGTGATCGATTGGCGGGTCATGTCGGCGGGGAAATTGGCGGCGATGACCGCGGGAAGTTCGTCGATCAGCCAGGTCGCCATCTGGAAATGCGCCGCAAAGGGTGCTGCCGTGGCATCAAGGTAGAAGCTCGCGCCCTGTCCCATGTCCCATGCCGGATCATCGGTGACGCCCGGCCCACGCGGGCTGGTGTCGGGGGTCACCAGCATCAGCCCGAGTTCGGCGGCGACGCGTTGCGCCCCGGCCTTGATGGCGAAGGTCTCCTCGGTGCAGGTCAGGCCGGCGAGGCACCACAGCAGCGGATGCGGGCCGGGTTGCGCTGGGGGCGTGAAGACGCCGAAGCGCATCGCCGTGCCGGTGCTGCTGCTGGCGTGGCTGTGAAACGATTGGCGGCCACCGTGGCAGGCGGCCGAGGACAGGGTTTCGATCACGCTAAAACACCACCACCGAGCGGATGCTTTCGCCGCGGTGCATCAGATCAAAGGCGTCGTTGATCTTTTCGAGCGGCAGGACGTGGGTGATCAGCGGATCGATGGCGATCTTCTTGTCCATGTACCAGTCGACGATCCTGGGAACGTCGGTGCGGCCGCGGGCGCCGCCAAAGGCCGAGCCTTTCCAGACGCGTCCGGTGACCAGCTGGAACGGCCGCGTGGCGATTTCCTGTCCGGCCTCGGCGACGCCGATGATGATGCTTTCGCCCCAGCCGCGATGGCAGCATTCGAGCGCCTGGCGCATGACCTGGACGTTGCCGGTGCAATCAAAGCTGTATTCGACGCCGCCGCCGGTCATGTCGATGATCGCCTGGACGACCTTGTCGGCGCCGATGGCGGCCGGATTGATGAAATCGGTCATGCCGAACTGGCGCGCCATGGTTTCGCGGCTTGCGTTGAGATCGACGCCGATGATCGTGTCGGCGCCGGCCATGCGGGCGCCCTGGAGAACATTAAGGCCGATGCCGCCAAGGCCGAAGACCGCGACATTGTCACCGGGCTTGACGCCGGCGGTCCAGATCGCGGCGCCGACGCCGGTGGTGACGCCGCAACCGATGTAGCAGATCTTGTCGAACGGCGCATCGGGTCGGACCTTGGCGACGGCGATCTCGGGCATGACGGTGAAGTTCGAAAAGGTCGAGCAGCCCATGTAATAGTGAAGCATCGCGCCCTTGTAGCTGAAGCGGCTGGTGCCATCGGGCATAAGCCCCTTGCCTTGGGTGGCGCGGATATGCGTGCATAAATTGGTTTTGCGCGACAGGCAGCTTTTGCACTGGCGACATTCGGGCGTGTAGAGCGGGATGACATGATCGCCGACCGCGACCGATGTCACGCCGGCGCCGACTTCGCGAACGATTCCGGCGCCTTCATGGCCCAGAATCGCCGGGAACAGGCCTTCGCTGTCCTTGCCTTCGAGCGTGTAGGCGTCGGTGTGGCAGATTCCGGTGGCCATGATTTCGACAAGCACCTCGCCGGCCCTGGGGCCTTCGAGGTCGACCTCGACGATTTCGAGCCGGGTGTTGGCGGCAAAGGCGATGGCGGCGCGGGTTTTCATGGTCTTCCTCGTCCGTGGCTGCGCGGTTCTAGACCAGAAGATGAGCGTTGCAGAAGGCCGATTTTTCGCCGCGCTTGCGTTTTGCCGGATATTGGCGCATTGGGCCGTGGCGCGAAGGTGCCTGCAAGCGATCCGCGGTGCTTCGGCCCCCTCTTCGACCGAACGGTTCCCGATGGCATTCGTCGGAGCGTTTCCGCCGAAAACTTACATGATCTCAAGGAACTGACATGGCCACTGGCACAGTCAAATTTTTCAATGCCACCAAGGGTTACGGCTTTATTGCTCCCGATGGTGCTTCCAAGGACGTTTTCGTCCACATCTCCGCCGTCGAACGCGCCGGCCTGACCGACCTCAACGAAGGCGCCAAGGTCGTTTTCGATCTCGAGAATGATCGCCAGGGGCGCGCCTCCGCGGTCAACATCTCGATGGCCTGAGGCACTTCATGCCAAAGGAAGAGGTAATCAAGATCGAGGGCGTGATCGCTGAGATCCTGCCCGACGGCCGCTTTCGAGTGCGGTTGGAAAACGAACATGAAATCATCGCCTATACGGCCGGGAAGATGCGGAAGAACCGCATTCGTTCGATCGTCGGCGACCGGGTTCATGTCGAAATGACGCCTTATGACCTCGACAAGGGTCGCATTGTCTTCCGTGAGAAGACGGCGCCGATGCCGATGAACCAGAGGCGTTTTTTCCGGCGCTGAGACGGCTGGATCGCGATGATCCGCAACATGGAAAAGGGCGCGGGGCTGGTCCCCGCGCCCTTTTTCTTGTGGTGTGCGGCCCGAGACCCGTTGGCGCGAATGTCGACGCAAACGCGAGCAGCGACGAAGCGAGCAGCGACGAAGCGGGCGGACGACCGCGGCCGCGATGCCGAGCCGGTGGTTCAGCTGGTCATCGTCGCCTTGTGCATCATGAATTCCGGCACGCCTTCCGCGCCGAAGCCGATGAAGCTTTCGCCATCATCGCGATCGCGCCGGTCATCGCGGCGGCCATCACGGCTGCGGTCGCCACGATAGTCGCGAATCGGGTCGCGGCTGGCTTCGCGTGGCGCCCGGCGCGGCTCTTCGCCGCGCGGCTCAACACGGCGCGGCTCCGCGCGGCGCGGCTCCGCCGCCCGTGGTTCCGGCGCGTGGCGCGGTTGCGGCGCGGCTTCGACCATGCGTGGCGCGGCTTCCACCGCGCGCGGTGCTTCGCTGTCGTGCGCCGCGACCGATTCGCGATCGCCGCCTTCGCGCTTGCGGCCGCGACCACCGCGGCGACGCTTTTTGGTTCGATCGCCAGCGGGCGCGAGCATGGTGTCGGTATCGGCGGCCTGTGACCCGTCATCGTCTTCGGCATCGTCGTGAAGCGGCGCCGCTGTGACCGGAAGCACGATAGTCGCCGGCGCCAGCAACACTTCGGCGCCAAAACGCCTGATCGGCTGGTGAATCAGCTTTTCGACCTCGGCGAGGTTTTCGGCCTCGTCGGGGGTCATCAGCGTATAGGCGATGCCGGTGCGCCCGGCCCGGCCCGTACGGCCGATGCGGTGGACATAATCCTCGGCATGATGCGGCACATCATAGTTGACGACATGGCTGACGCCCGGAATGTCGAGGCCGCGCGCCGCGACGTCCGAGGCGACGATGATAGTGATATCGCCCGACTTGAAACGATCGAGTTCGCGGATGCGATCCGACTGTTCCATGTCGCCATGGATCTGGCTGACGGCAAACCCCGCACGCTTGAGGTTCTCGACGAGTTCCTTGATGTCGCGCTTGCGGTTGCAGAACACGATGGCGTTCTTGACTTCGGGGTCGCCCAGGATCGTGCGCAGCGCCTCACGCTTGCCGCGCGGGCTGGTTTCCACCACCCATTGCGTGATCGAGGCGTTGGTCGACGCGGGGCGCGCCACCTGGATCATCCGCGGCTCGACCATGAACTTGTCCGCCAGCTTCTTGATCGGCGGCGGCATGGTCGCCGAAAACAACAGGGTCTGGCGCGGGGTCGGCAGCTTGGTGCAGATTTCCTCGATATCGGGGATGAAGCCCATGTCGAGCATGCGGTCGGCTTCGTCGATGACCAGCAGGCTGCACTGGTTGAGCATGATCTTGCCGCGGCCGAACAGGTCCATCAAGCGGCCGGGCGTGGCGATGAGGACGTCGACGCCCTTTTCCAGTGCCGCCAACTGGTCGCCCATCGAGACGCCGCCGATCAGCAACGCCATGCTGAGCTTGTGATATTTGCCGTATTTGTCGAAATTCTCGGACACCTGCTGCGCCAGTTCGCGCGTCGGTTCGAGGATCAGCGAACGCGGCATGCGGGCCCGCGATCGGCCTTCGGCAAGGATGTCGATCATCGGCAAAACGAACGACGCGGTCTTGCCGGTGCCGGTCTGGGCGACACCGATGATGTCGCGGCCCATCAGCACCGGCGGGATCGCCTGGCGCTGAATCGGCGTCGGGTCGTTATAGCCGCTGTCGGCAACCGCGCGGAGCAGTTCCTCCGACAGACCCAGATCTGCAAAGCTCATGCGGTTCCTTGTGCGAAGGGTCCGAACGTCCGGCACGCTTCGTCGCCTGCGCCATGCGCGACTTTGGCGGCAAAAGTCAATCCATTGGGCTGTGGTCGAATTGCTAGCGCTTGAAGCGGCGGACCGGAATGATGCTGGCGATCGGACATTCGCCGCCTGATCGCGCGCCGATGACATCACGCCCGGCGCACAATTGCCCGGCCTTGACGCGGCGATAGTAAAAGCCCTGGTAAAAGCTCAACGCTGGGCATTCGCGGGCGAAGAACATCCGGAAACGACGGCCGTCGCGCATGGTCAATTCGATGGCGCGATCGCCGAACAACTGCGCCCCGGCAACATTGTTGACTCCGATGCAGCGGTCGCGTCCGGCGCGCGGCGGAAACGGCCGCATATCGACCGGGCCGCCTTGTGTGACCGGCATCCGCCCCCATGGCGCGCCGAGGTTCTCGTTGGGCGCGGGCGGCGGCACGGCGCGGGCGGGTTGTCGCGATGCGGGCAGCGACGCGCCAGCCGCCGGCGGCAACGCCACCGCCGCCGCCGGCAACGTAATTCCAAGCAGCAACGCCAGCGCGGCGTGCAGTCGGGATGATACCATGGGTTGTACCAAGCCGATCACCCTGTCGTCGAAACTCCATTGCCCGGATGATCCGGCACGCTTTGCGCATATCCGTTGCGCGTCGGCAATGAACACGCCCTGAACCCGGCGAGTTTCTTGGGGCCGCAACATCATCAGGTCAATATCGGGCGCTTTGCGGTCGGCGCCGGCGCCGGCTAGGATGTCGCCATGTCGCTCAAGCCTCCTTCGCCGTCGGCGCTCGCCGCCTTGCAGGCCGCCGCCGGTGCCGGCAACTGGAGCGATGATCCGGCGGTGCTGGCGCCGCGCCTCGTCGATTGGCGGGGCAAGTTCCATGGCGCGTCGCCGCTGCTGTTGTTGCCGCGCAACACCGAAGCCGTCGCCGCGATCGTTCGCACAGCGATCGCCCACCGCGTCGCGCTGGTGCCGCAAGGCGGCAATACCGGGCTTGTCGGCGGCGGCATCCCGTCGGCCGATGGCGGGGCGGTGCTGCTGTGCCTGGCGCGCATGAACCGCATCCGCGGCGTCGATGCCGCCGGTTTGACGCTTACCGCCGACGCCGGCGTCATCCTCGAAAATGTCCACGCCGCGGCGCGCGCTGTCGGCTGCGAATTTCCGCTCTCGCTCGGCGCCAAGGGCAGCGCCACCATTGGCGGGCTGGTTTCGACCAACGCCGGCGGCGTCCAGGTGCTCCGCCACGGCACCATGCGGGCGCTGGTCGCCGGGCTTGAAGCGGTGCTTCCCGACGGCCAGATCCTCCACCAGCTGACCGGCCTCGCCAAGGACAACAGCGGCTATGATATCAAGCAGCTGCTCATCGGCGGCGAAGGCACGCTCGGCATCGTCACCGGCGCGGCGCTGCGCCTGGTGCCGACGCCGGCGCATCGCGCCATCGGCTGGGCGGGGGTTGCCGATCCGCACGCGGCGCTGGCGCTGCTGGCGCGGTTGCGGCGGCTGTCGGGCGGGCAGGTCGAAAGCTTCGAATTGCTTCCCGACAGCGGCCTGCAACTGGTCCTTGAACAGCTGCCGGAAAAAAATCGCGCGCCCCTGGCCGGCGCCCATCCCTGGCATGTGCTTGTCGAACTCGCCGGCCCGGCCAGCCTTGATGCGCTGCTCGTCGACGGGCTGGCGCAAGCGGCGGCGGCCGGTGAAGTCGCCGATGCCACCATTGCCGCATCATCGGCGCAGGCCGCCGCGCTATGGCGCATCCGCGAGGAGCTTCCCGAAGCCGAACGCCGCGACGGTCCGTCGGCGCACCACGACATTTCGGTCGCGGTGGCGCGGATGCCGGGGTTCGCGATCGACGCGGCGGCGCGGGTCGAAAGCGCCTTTCCCGGCGCGCGGGTGCTGGCGTTCGGACATCTCGGCGACGGCAATCTGCATTTCAATGTTCGTGCGCCGGCGGCAGCGGGGGCCGCTGAATGGCTGGCGGCGCGCGGCGGAGGCATCACCGCGCTGGTTTATGATCTCGTCACCGCGGCTGGCGGATCGATCTCGGCCGAGCATGGCATCGGCGTCCTCAAACGCGCCGAACTGGCGCGGCTCGGCGACCCGGCCAAGCTTGCGGCAATTCGCGCCATCAAGGCCGCGCTCGATCCCTTGGGGCTGATGAACCCCGGGAAAATTATCTGATTCAGATTTGGCCGCTGGACGCGCTTGCACGTTCGACAACAGGACTTTAGACAGCGCCAACTTCAATCCAGTTTTACTGACGACAAGAAAGCCGCTTCACCATGGCCAGCCAGCCCGCCAACCCGACCGAACAGACGCTGCCGCTGTTTTACGGCGGGCTTGTGCCGCTGTCGTCGCAGCTTCACCCCACCCATGGCCTCAAGCCCCGCGACAATCTTGCCTTCACCCGCAAGACGCACGCCATTCCGATCACCGTCGATGAGTTCGCCATCGCCCAGCGCCATTATCCAATCGTCTTCGGCCTTGGCGAAAATCCGGCGCCGCTGGCGCTCGTCGGCCTGCGCGAAGGCAATAATCTTTATCTCGGCGCCGATGACCAGTGGGAAGCCGGCCAGTATGTCCCGGCTTTCGTGCGTCGTTATCCGTTCATGCTCGCCCGCCTGTCGCCACAAAGCGACGACCTGTCGCTGTGCTTCGACGACACGTCGGCCCAGATCGCCGCTGGCGAGGGTGAACCCTTGTTCGCCGGCACCGATCCGACCGATATCACCAAGGGTGTGCTGGCGTTCTGCGAACAGTTCGAACAGGCGGTGTTCCGCACCCGCGCCTTCATGGACGAACTGACCAAGCTCGACCTGTTGATGGACGGTGAAGTCACCATCCAGCGCGACGGCATGGCTGAACCCGCCGTCTATCGCGGTTTCCGCATGATCGCCGAAGACCGGTTGCAGAACCTGCGCGGCGACCAGGCGCGCAAGCTTGTCCAGTCGGGCATGCTCGGTCTCGGCTATGCGCATCTGTTCTCGTTGTCGCTGATCTCGGGCCTGTTCGAAAAGCAGTTCGCTGCCTCGGCCACCGCCGCCGCCTGAGGCGGCAACCGACGACGCGCCGCCTGAGGCGAATCGGGCTCGGGCAAGCCCGACCCCGGCAGTTTCCGGCGGCGGTCACTCGCCGTTGATTTCGATTCCGCCGATTTCGTGGCGGCGTCGCAGTGCCGGAGCCGGGCCGACGTTTGACATGATATAGTATTACACTTAGCTACCGTTGATCGACCCGACCCAGAGGCTGGCTTCATGCGTTTTCGAACTTGCGCGCTCGCCCTGTTGCTGGCGTCCGCGGCAGCGCCGGCGTTGGCCATCGAAACCGCCGCCCCCGACGCGCCCGTCAGAACCACCAACGCTTCGACATTGCACGGCACCGCTTCGGGCGAGATAATCATCACCGCCCCCTATGCCCGTGATCGCGCCACCGCGCTGTCGAGCGTCACCGTATTGCAAGGCACCGAACTCACCCGCGAGCTGCGCGGCACCATCGGCGACACGCTGGCGCGCCAGCCCGGCGTCAGCGCGACCAGCTTTGGCCCCAATGCCTCGCGGCCTATCCTGCGCGGTTTCCAGGGCGAGCGCGTCCGCGTCCTCGACGATGGCATCGGCAGCTTCGACGTCTCGAACACCTCGGTCGATCACGCCGTGGTCATCAATCCGCAGCTCGCCGAGCGCATCGAGGTGCTGCGCGGCCCGGCCTCGTTGCTCTATGGCTCGTCGGCGATCGGCGGTGTCGTCAACGTCATCGACAAGCGCATCCCGCGCGAAGTGCCACGCGAACCCGTCCATCTCGATCTGCTCGGCACCTATGCGTCGGCCGCCAGCGAACGCAATGTTTCCGGCGTCGTCGAAGTGCCGATTACCGACCGCATCGTGCTCCACGCCGATGGCAGCCACGTTACCACCGATGACCTGCGGATCGGCGGCTTCGTCCTGTCGAAGCCGGCACGCGCCAGCGCGCTGGCCAGCGACGATACCGCCGCCAATGACCTTGCCGGCCTCAAGCGCCGTCTGCCCAACTCCGCCGGCCGGACCTGGACAGTCGGAGCGGGGGCGGCTTTCATCGACAGCGGCGGCGATCTCGGTTTCGCCGTCAGCCATTATGAAAGCCTTTATGGCGTGCCGTCGCGCTTCGACCTTGCCACCGGCGACGGCGAAGCGGTGCGCCTCAAGGTCCGCCAGGATCGCATCGACCTGCGCGGTCAGGTCAATGTCGGCGGCGATGTCATCGACAAGATCAAGGTCCGCTTCGGTTTTGCCGATTACCGGCATTCCGAACTCGATGCGACCGGCGCCATCGGCACGACCTTCACCAACAAGGGCTTTGAGGCCCGGCTCGAACTTTCCCAGGCCAGCCACGAAATCGCATCGGCAATTTGGCGCGGCGCCAGCGGTGTCCAGGTCTTTGCCCGCGAATTCGATGCCATCGGCGCCGAAGCCTTCATCCCGCGCAACCGCAGCGTCCAGACCGGGCTGTTCACCTTTCAGGAGGTCGATTTCGGCACCATCAAGACCGAAGCCGCCGGCCGCTATGAACATGCCAACGTCCAGGCCGCCGTCAGCGACTTTCGCGGCGCGCCCGTTTTCGTCAATCGCGGTTTCGAGCTGTTCTCGGCATCGGCCGGCGCCAGTGTCGGGCTGATCCCAAGCTGGCGGCTCGGCGTCAACCTGTCGCACACCGAACGCGCGCCCGCAGCCGAGGAACTGCTCGCCAACGGCCCCCATGCCGGGACTCAGGCCTTCGAGATCGGCAGCCCGGATTTCGTCAAGGAACGTTCGAACGGGGTCGAAATCACCCTGCGCGGCGGGCAGGGTGGCGACGATGTCGCGGGCGATGCCTATGGTTTCGAAGCATCGGTCTATTACAACCGCTTCGCCGACTATATTTATGATTCGCAGACTGGCGCGATCGAGGACGGTTTCCCGGTCTTCCAATATGGCCAGGCCGGTGCCCGCTATCTCGGCTTCGAAGTCCAGGGCACGATAACGTTGGCGCGCTGGGGCGACAGCGAACTCAAACTCGATGCGCTCGCCGATTACACCGACGCCCGCCTGCTCGGTGGCCTTGGCCCGGTGCCGCGCATCCCGCCGTTCCGCGTCCTCGGCGGCATCGGCGTCAACAACCCGAAGTGGGACGCCCGCGCCGAGATCGAACACGCCAGCAGCCGGAAGCAGGTCGCCAGCTTCGAAACCGCAACCGCCGGATATACGCTGGTCAACGCCTCGGTCAGCATCCGTCCCTTCGCCGACCGGCCCAACACCGCGCTGGTGCTGTCGGCCAACAACATCTTCGATGTCGATGCCCGGCGCCATGCCTCGTTCCTCAAGGACTTCGCGCCGCTCTCGGGGCGGGACATCAGAATTTCGCTGCGCTTCACCCTGTGACAACTAGGTATTATTACGCCCCTTGAAACTCTCCAGCATTTGCTTATCTTGAGGATGCGCGCTGATGCTTCCCCCTGCATCGGCGCTGCGGCAACCGGGTTCGCCCGATTGCCTTCTCCCTGAACTCTCGCCGCTCCGCGTACCCCGCGGGGCGGTTTTTTTTGGGCGCGCGGGACAATTCGCGCGCATTCCGAGTTGGGCGACGCCCCAAGGTGGCCCGACCCTATTCCGCCGCCTCGCGCAGATTCGGCCCCAACCCGAGCCCCGGCGCCGCCTCGACAAGCAGTTTCGCCAGCCCGGCCAATTGCGCCGCCACGTCGGCAAAGCCGCCGTGGCGGACAAAGCGCAGCGTATCCATATAGAGACTGCGATCGATCTCGATCTGCACGGCGTGGATGCCATCGACGACGCTGCCGTGGAATTGCGTGGTATGGCCGCCGGCATAGGGCTTGTTGCGCGCCACCCGCCACCCGGCGCGAACAAAATGCCGCTCGACAAGCGTCACCAGCGCCCCGGATGCACTGGTGCCAAAACGATCGCCGAGAACGATCTGCGGCGGCATGACGCCGGCCGGCTGCGGCATCGAATGACAATCGATCAGGATCGCATGGCCGTGCCGCGCCTGCGCCCGCGCCAGCAGCTCGGTGATGCGGGCGTGCCACGGTCGATGCAGGCCCGCCAGACGGGATTGCGCCTCGGCAGGGGCCAGCCGTCGCCGATAGATATCGAGGCCGTGCCCGGCTACGCGCGGCAACACGCCCAGCCCGGCGGCGACGCGATCGCTGCGCTGTGTCGCCAACGGCAGCGGCGCGTCGTACATCGCCGCGTCGAGTTCGTCCTCGGCGCGGTTGAGATCGAGAAAGGCCCGGCCATAGCGGGCGCGCAGCACCGGCACGCCATCGACGCCATCGAGCAATGCATCGACGAAGGGATCTTCGGCACGGCGCAGTTGCGGCAAGCCCAGCCGCGACGCCGCGAGGAATGCCGCTGGAAAGTCCTTCCCCGAATGCGGCGACGTCATCAGCAGCGGCCAGCGGCCATCGCTGTCGCCGCTCATGCTGAAGCCGGGAAGTATCGAATCGTCCATTTTTCCGAGGTTAGGGAAGGATATCGCGCGGTGCTAGCCCCGTCCCCGATCTCGTCCCACGGCCCGTCGCCCTGCATTCACCGGCTTTGCGCGCTTGCAAGTGCCGCCGGCTCCGACTAACAGCCTGCGCAGAGTGGGCGCGTAGCTCAGTGGTAGAGCACTGTGTTGACATCGCAGGGGTCGCAAGTTCAATCCTTGCCGCGCCCACCATATATCCCCTTCGATGTCACGGCGTTGCGCCGAGCCTCCCAGCCATCGCAGGCTCAAGCTTGCTCCCAGCCATCGTCGCCGCTGCGAATGCGGAAGACCCGCGCGAGATTGGCGGGCGTCAGCACCTGGGCCGGCGGTCCGTCGGCGACCAGCGCCCCGGCATCGAGCATCAACAACCGGTCGCAAGCCCGCCGCGCCAGATCGAGATCGTGCAGCGCCACCACGACGCCAGCCCCGCGCGCCGCCTGCGCCCGGAGCAACCGCATGATATCGAGCCGGTGATAGGGATCGAGATTGGCCACCGGCTCATCGAGCAGCAACCAGTCCGGTGCGGAAACGATCGCCCGCGCCAGCAGCACCCGCGCCCGCTCCCCGGTCGACAGCGTATCGACTCGCCGCGCCGCGAATTCGCTGGCATCGGTCGCCGCCAGCGCCGCCGCGATCGCATCGTCGTTTCGCGCCGCCCCCGGCCCCAACCCCAGTTGCACAAGATCGGCCGCCAGCATCGGCCACGCCACATCGCGATCGGCCGGCAACCACGCCAGCCGCCGCACCCGCTCCAATGCCGCCATCCCGGCCAGCGCCGCGCCGCCGATCGTCACCCGCCCCGGCCCGGACGACAGCCCGGCCAACCCACGCAACAATGTCGTCTTGCCGGCGCCATTCGGGCCGATCAACCCGGTAACGCTGCCCGACGCCAAGGCGATATCGACCGCCGCCAGCATCGGCGGGCGGGCAAGACCGATGACCGAAAGCATCATCGCCCGCGCACCACCAGCCAGAGGAAGAACGGCGCCCCGATCAGCGCCGTCAGCACGCCCAGCTTCAACTCCTGGCCATTGACCGGCAGCCGCACCGCCAGGTCCGCCGCCAGCAGCAGCACCGCACCGGCCAGCGCCGACGGCACCAGCGCCGCGCCCGGCCGGTTGCCGACCAGCGGCCGCACCAGATGCGGCACGATCAACCCGACAAAGCCGATGCTGCCCGCCACCGCCACGCCGGCGCCGACCATCACCCCGGTGGCGATCACGATCGTCCAGCGCAATCGCGACACCCTGACGCCAAGGCTGGTGGCGACATCCTCGCCCAGCGCCAGGCTGTCGAGGCTGTGCCGCTGCGCCAGCAACGCGCCGCCGGCGATGACGATGATCGGCGCCGCGATCGCCAGTTGCGGCAGGCTGCGATCCGCCAGCGACCCCAACAGCCAGAACATCACGTCATAAAGCGCATAGGGCGACGGCGCGAGGCTGAGCGCCAGATTGACCAGCGCGCCGCCGAGCGCACTGATCGCCACGCCGGCCAGCACCAGCGTCGCGGTGGTCGCCGCCGGCCCGGCCAGCGCCAGCAGCAGCGCCAGCGCCAGCAACGCCCCCGAAATTCCCCCCGCCGCCATCGCCAGCGTGCCGCCGCCAAGGAAGTAACCGGCGATCACCGCCCCGAGCGACGCCCCCGTCGAAGGCCCCAGCACATCGGGGGAGGCCAGCGGATTGCGCAACAGTCCCTGCATCGCGGCGCCGCCAAGCCCCAGCGACGCGCCGATCAACAGCGCCAGCCCGGTGCGCGGCAAGCGCAGTTCGCGCAATATCGTCCGCGCCAATTCCGGATCGCGCGCCGCGACTTCGCGCAGCATCGCCGGGTCCCACAGCAACGACGCCAGCACCAGTGGCACCAGCCCCAGCGCCAGCAACAGGCAAAGCCGCCGCGTCGTCACCGTTCGCGCCTCGCGGCCGTCGGGCCGCGACGGGCCACCACCGTCCGCAGCCGGGCGATTTCACCAGCCAGTGACGGACCCGCGCACGTCCAGGCGCGGCCATCGGTCTCGATGCGCCGCACCCGCGCCGGCAGCGCCGCCAGCGCCGGATGCGCCAGCCAATTCTGGTTCCCCGAAACCTGGCCCAAACGATAACGCGAAATAACAAGCACTTGTGGCGGACTGCTCAACAAACGCTCGATGCTGATGGCGCCGCGCGGCACCTCCTGCTGGATCAACCCGGCATGCGCCAGCCATTGCGCCGCCAGCCCGTCGGCAGCGATGGTCAGGCCGCCGCCGCCAACCAGCAGGGCAGGGGCGGTGCGCGCCGGAACCGCGCCGATCGCCGCATCCATTTCAGCAATCAATGCCTCGCCCGCCGCAACCCGCCCCAACGCCCGCGCCGTGCGCCGCACATTGGCGCGGACATCGTCCAGCGATCGCGGTTCGCGCAGTTCCAGCGCCGCGATCCCCAACCGCCGCGCCGTCGCCGCCGCACCGGGGTCACCGCCGCTGGTCAGCACCAGGTCGGGCGCCAGCGCAACCACATCGGTGACGCGGCCACGATTGAGCGGCAAGCCGCGCGCCTTGGCGGCAAGCAGCGATTCGTCCGGGTCCGCCCCCAGCCGGCTGACCGAAACCAGTTGGCCGGGGGCGGCAAGACGCAGCGCCAGTTCGTCGCTGCACAAATTGAGGCTGGCGACTCGCTGCGGTGCCGCTGTAACGGGCGCGGCAAGCATCAGCAGCAAGGCCGCCAGCACCCTCACAGCCGGACGCGCACCCCGGCATGGGCGGTCAGGCCCGGCGTGCGATAGGCAAAGACGTCCTGATAGGTCGAATCGAGCGCATTCTCGATCCGCCCGGTCAAGTCGATATGCGGCGTCAGATGCCAGGCGCCGCTGACCGTCAGCAGCGTATAGGGCGCCAGCCGCACCGCCGCGAAGCGGGCGAAATCGGTGTCACCGCGCGCCCCGGTGATCGCGGCACTGGCGGCGAGATCGAAGGTCTTGCCCACATAGCTGGCGCTGACGCTGCCCGAATGCCGCGGCCGGCGCACTTCGCGAAGCTGCAAGCCGGCGGCAACGCGCTGCTCGCTGGCGTCGAGATACGCATAGGTGGCGGCCAGTCTCAGGCCCTTCACCGGCGTCGCGCTGGCGCTGACCTCCAGCCCCTCGCGGCGGCTGCGGCCGCTGGCGTTGGCGACCCCCGACAGGAAGCTGGTGAAGTCGAAGGTCGAAACAATCTCGTCATCAAGCGTGGCATGATACCAGGTGATATCAATTCCATAACTGTCATCCTTCCAACCGGCTCCGAGGTCCCAGCCTCGGCTGCGCTCGGGTTTCAAGCCGGGATTGCCGATAAAGAAGCCCGGGAAAAAACCATAGAGATCGAAGAACGTCGGATCGGCAACGCCGGTGCCATAGGACCCATGCAGCGCAAGACCGCCGCCCGGCGTGATCGCCGCGGTGGCGCGCACCGTCGTCGTATCGGCAAAGCTGTTGTTCCAGTCACGGCGCACGGCAAGTCCGCCACCAATCCATTCGGCGACATCGAGGCGATATTCGCCGACAAGGCTGGTCTGCAGCCGCGACCGCGACTGGTTGGAGAACGCCGTCGGATCGGCGTCGGTGCTTTCGAAGCGTTCGCGGTCATGCTCGAAGGCGGCGGTGACGCGGTGCCGCGCCGTTCCGGTCTCGGCGGTCAGGCTGGTCTGGTAGCGCAGGGCATAGCGGCCACCGTCGGAACGATTCTGAAAGGCGCCGCCATCGCGGTTGATATTGGCGGTATCGGTAAAGTCCGCCGACGCCTGTTGCGTCCAGCGGTCGTCGAACAGGCTGAGCCCGACCTGCGCCCGCAGCGCCAACTGGCGCGAGCGTGTCGACAATGGCCGGTCCTGGGGAACCCCGAGGTTGAAATCGAAGTCATCGAATTCGCTGTTCGAGTTCACATAGCGCCCGACAAGCGAAAAGTCTGTATTTTCCGTCGGTTTCGTCGCCAATTTCGCATGGACCGTGAAGTTTTCATAGCCGTCCTTGTCACCGCCGACATTGGCGATGTCATAGCCGTCGGAGTGGAGATAACTCGTCTGGCCCGAAAGCGTCGTCGTCGTGCCGATCGCTACGCCGCCGCCGACCCCGCCCCGGAAAGTGCCGAGCGAGCCGCCCTCGGCTTCGCCATAAAGCCCGGTATCGGTGCGGGTCAGGATGTTGATGACTCCGCCGATGGCCTGCGATCCCCACAGCGCCGATTGCGGCCCGCGCAGCACTTCGATGCGCGCGACGCCACCGCCGAGCAGGGTTTCATAGCGGAATTCGCCCGACGACGCCGGGTCGGTGACATCGATGCCGTCGATGAAGGTCAGCGTGTGGTTGGCCTCGGCGCCGCGGATGCGAACCTGGGTCTGGGCGCCCAACGGCCCCGACTGGCTGACCGAAACCGAAGGCGACAGCGTCAGATAATCCTTCACCAGCGGCAGCGACAGCGCGTCGATGGTGTCGCGGTCGATGACGGTGATGGCGGTGCCCGACAAAGCCACCGGAACCGGTTCACGCGATGCAGTGACGGTGATCGGAATTGTGGCGGCAAGTGCAAGTATAATCAACATATTACGTCCCTTCGTTGCCATGGCGTACAAGCCAATGGCGGCAATGAAGCCGCCGCAAACGAAGGACGCGAGGATTCGCGCTTTCCGTTACATGCACCGCTGGACCCGGCAGGCATGGGACGACCGGGGACGGCAGGTTTCCTGGCTTGCGGCTCGAACGTCCTTGCTCCGCCTTCCCGGTCACCCAGTGGCATATGAAGCAGGGGCTCGCCGCATACAGTTGCGGGCACAGCGCCGGATTGAAACCGGCTTCCCTCTTAGCCTCACCCTTGCGGGGGTGGGGCACCATCCGCGGCCAGCCCTAGGCGACGCGGCAACGAAGGGCAAGGTTGCGTTTCAATGCGCGGGCGGCTAATTGCGCCGCTTGCATTTGGCTGGTCGGAACCAGCCGCCATCAGGAAAGACGCATCCCATGAAGTCCGGTATCCACCCCGATTATCACAACATCACCGTCAAGATGACCGATGGCTCGACCTATCAGACGCGCTCGACCTACGGCAAGGAAGGCGCCACCCTGTCGCTCGACATCGATCCGACCTCGCACCCGGCCTGTGCGAGAGCTGCTGGTGTATGCCGGGGAGGGGAGCCCTGGCCGCACCTCTGATCTCTTTGGCGTCAAAGGCGCAACA
>JANNJH010000363.1:0-2698 GCA_031405775.1 Sphingomonadales bacterium
ACCTCGGCGATCCCGGCGGAGTGGCGGACCCCAGCGCGAAACGTTGCCGCAGGAAGGCGCCAAGCTTGCGCATTTTTGTTCCATGTGCGGCCCGCACTTTTGCTCGATGAAGATCACGCAGGATGTGCGGGATTACGCGGCGAAACAGAACAGCGAGGAGTTCCTCGCGGCGGAGCAGGGTATGGCGACGAAGAGCGAGGAGTTCCGGGCCAAGGGCGGGGAGATTTACCTGCCGGCGGCGGAGTGACGCGGGACCTTGCAAATTATCTCAAAAACGGTATATTAGTCGATGTGGTCGATCGAATATGTCACCGCCACGGCAAAAGCCGAAGTCGATGGCTTGCCACGTGATCTGCGCGCCAGCTTTGAGCGCATCACCGGCTTGATCCTTTCACAAGGTCTGGCTGGAATGCGAGAACCCTATGTCAAGCACCTCGATGGCAAACTTTGGGAGATGCGGCTGAAGGGCACCGATGGTATCGCGCGATCGCTCTATGTGACGGTGGCTGACCAGCGTGTCGTCGTGTTGCGGACTTTCATCAAGAAGACAGAGAAAGCACCCCGCCGCGAAATCGAGATCGCCCTCAAAAGGGCAAAGGAGATATGATGGAACGCAAGTTCATCCCCGTGGAGGAATCTTTCGCCGAATGGCGCAAGGACCCCGAATATGTCGCCGCCTATGACGCGCTGGAGGAAGAATTCGCCCTCGCCAACGCCCTCATCGGCGCCCGCGCCCAAGCCAATCTCAGCCAGGCCGAACTCGCCGAACGCATGGGCACCAGCCAAAGCGCCATCGCCCGGCTGGAAAGCGGACGAACCATGCCATCGACGCGAACCCTGCGCAAACTCGCTGAGGCTACCGGGACAAAGCTGCGGATTGTGCTGGAACCGGCGAAGGCAGCGTAGCCGATCGGAATGTGTATAGTGTCCCCGGATTTGAGTGTAAGCGTCGTCAACGACAAAGAGGAGGTGATGGGATGATAATGAAGCTGAACTGGAAGGCGGCGGCCTGGGCAGGCGTTATCGCCGGATTGGTGTTCTTGATGCTTGAGATGGCCCTGGTCGCTGCGCTTCAGGGACAAAGCCCGTGGGGACCGCCTCGAATGATGGCTGCGATCATAATGGGGAAGGACGTTCTACCCCCGCCCGCCACTTTTGACTTCGGAATCATGATGGTCACGATGATGCTCCATATGACGCTGTCCATCTTGCTGGGATTCGCCTTTGGATGGCTGCATTCGCTCCTGCGCATGAATCTCGTGATTACACTCATCGCAGGAACAGTGTTCGGCCTTGTTATCTACTTCGTTAATTTTTACCTTTTTACGGCTCTGTTTCCCTGGTTCGCCATGGCGCGCGGGGCGATCAGCATCTTCTCACACGCGATGTTCGGCCTTGTCCTAGGCTGGGCTTATCACGTGTTGGCGGCGCGGCTTGGTTCGTTTGCCGAAGTTGCGTAATCCGGGCGTACGGGCGTAATCCGGGGACACTAGGGCGTAATCCGGGGACACTATACATATTCTGCCCCCTCTCCCGCTTGCGGGAGAGGGGGCACGCGCTGCAGCGCGGCGGGTGAGGGTGTGCCCGCCTTCCGGTAGTTCAGCCCGCCAGCGCCGCCCGCACCGCCGCAACCGCATCGCCTGCCTTTGCCCCATCGGGACCACCAGCCTGGGCAAAATCGGGACGGCCACCGCCGCCCTGCCCGCCCAATGCAGCCGATGCGATGCGCACGAAATCCACCGCCGATTTCGTCGCCATCAGATCGGCGGTGACACCAACCGCGACCGAAGCGCGGCCATCATTGACCGCCACCAGCACGGCAACGCCCGACCCCAGCGCCGTCTTGGCCGCGTCGATCAGCCCACGCAAATTCTTGGCATCGAGCCCATCGAGCACCTGGCCGATGAAGCCGACCCCGCCGACACTCTCCGGCGCCGCGCCGCCGCCGGTCGCAGGGCCAGCCAGCGCCAACGCCTTCTTGGCTTCGGCCAATTCGCGCTCAAGCCGCTTGCGCTCCTCATTAAGCGCCTCGACCCGCGCCGGAACCTCATCAGGGCGCACCTTCAACGCCGCTGCCGCCGCCTTGAGGCGGTTCTCCTGCTCACCGAGGAAAAGCCGCGCCGCTTCGCCGGTCAATGCCTCGATCCGCCGGACGCCGCTCGCCACCGCCGATTCCCCGGTGATCTTGAACAGCCCGATCTCGCCGAGCGCCGCGACATGAGTGCCGCCGCAAAGCTCGGTCGAATAATTGGCGTCGTCGCTGCCGCCCATCGACAATACCCGAACTTCCTCGCCATATTTTTCGCCGAAAAGCGCCAATGCCCCCGCCTCGATCGCCGCGTCCGGCGTCATCAGCCGCGTCGAAACCGGGCGATTGCCGCGGATCTGGGCGTTGACCTCGGCTTCGACCACGGCGATGTCCTCCGCTGTCAGCCCGCGCTGCTGGCTGAAATCAAACCGCAGCCGGTCGGCCGCGACCAGCGAACCCTTTTGGGTGACATGGCCGCCAAGCCGGTGACGCAGCGCCGCGTGCAGCAAATGCGTCACCGAATGATTGGCCCGCAACCGGGCGCGCTTGTCGCCATCGACCTGTAACGCCACCGTGTCGCCGACCGCGATCGCACCGGCGCCGACCTTGCCATGGTGGACGATCAGCTTGCCCAGCGGCTTCGACGTTTCGGCAACGGCGATCATCAGC
>JANNJH010000364.1:0-4057 GCA_031405775.1 Sphingomonadales bacterium
CCGAGTCGCCCTCTCCCGCAGCCGTAGGCGACGCCTTCGCGTCAACGGGAGAGGGACGTTCTTGATCAGCTTGCAAAACTAAAGGCCTCCAACCCCGAAAGCCGCATCGCCGGCGGCTCGGTCGGCACCACGCGCGGCGGATAAGCCGAAACCGCTTTCGCCATCGCCGCGATATGCGCCGGCGTCGTGCCGCAGCAGCCGCCAACGATATTCACCAGCCCGGTTTTGGCCCAGTCGCCGACAAGGCCCCCCGTCGTCACCGGCTCCTCGTCATATTCGCCAAGGTCATTGGGCAGGCCGGCGTTGGGATAAACCTGGATCAACGTATCGGCGACCTTGGCCAGCGCCACGACGTGCGGGCGCAATTCGGTCGCCCCGAACGAGCAGTTGAGCCCGACCGACAGCGGCTTCACATGACGGATCGAATGCCAGAACGCCTCGACGGTCTGGCCGCTGAGGTTGCGCCCCGACAAATCCGTCAGCGTCATCGACAACATCACCGGCAGTTCATACCCCAGCGCCTCGCCGGCCTCCGCCACCGCGAACGCCGCCGCCTTGGCATTCAACGTATCGAACACCGTCTCGATCAGGATGATATCGACCCCGCCTTCGACCAGTGCATCGATCTGTTCGCGATACACCGCCTTGACCCCGTCGAAATCGACCTCGCGATAGCCCGGATCGGAGACCCGCGGCGAAAGCGACAGCGTCTTGTTCGTCGGCCCCAGCGCGCCTGCGACGAAACGCGGCCGGCCATCCAAAGCCGTCGCCCGGTCGGCACAGGACCGGATGATCCGCGCCGCCGCCCGGTTGATGTCGCCAACCAGATGCTCGGCGCCATAATCGGCCTGGCTGATGCGGTTGGCGTTGAAGGTGTTGGTCGCCAGCACATCGGCGCCGGCATCGATATATTGCTGGCACACGCCGGCGATGGCTTGCGGCCGCGTCAGGTTGAGCATGTCGTTGTTGCCCTTCTGGTCCATCGGCAGGTCGAGATCGCCCTTGTAATCGGCCTCGGTCAGCCCAAGACCCTGGATGGCGGTGCCATAGGGGCCGTCCTTGATGAGGATGCGCTTGGCGGCTTCGGCGCGAAAGCGATTGGCAACAGTCATTCGGCAACCTCGTGAAGCGGGGACGGACGCACCCCCAGCATGTGGCAAATCGCATAGGCCAGTTCGGCGCGGTTCAACGTGTAGAAGTGAAAATGCCGGATGCCGCCGGCATACAGCCGCCGGCACAATTCCGCCGCCACCGTCGCCGCCACCAGTTGCCGCGCCGCCGGATGCGTGTCGAGCCCTTCGAACAGATGCGCCATCCACGCCGGCACCGCCGTGCCGCACGGCGCCGCCATGCGCATCAGATTGGCGAAATTCACCACCGGCAGGATGCCCGGAACGATCTCCGCCGAAATCCCCGCCGCCGCCACCGTATCGCGAAAGCGCAGGAAAATATCGGGTTCGAAAAAGAACTGCGAAATGCCGCGCGTCGCCCCGGCATCGAGCTTGGCCTTGAACACATCGAGATCGGCGCCGGGGCTTGCTGCCTCGGGATGCACCTCGGGATAGACGCTGACCGAGATTTCGAAATCATGCAGGCGCTTCAACCCGGCAACCAGCGCCGCCGCCGTCGCATAGCCATCGGCGCGCGCTTCAAAACGCGCACCCGTCGCCGGCGGGTCGCCGCGCAAGGCGACGATATGCCGGACCCCGGCCTGCCAATAGCCATCGGCGATGGCGTCGATCTCGTCGCGGCTGGCGTTGACACAGGTCAGGTGCGCCGCCGCCGGAATGCTGGTTTCGCGGGTGATCCGCGCCACCGTCGCATGGGTGCGTTCGCGCGTCGAACCCCCGGCGCCATAGGTCACCGAGACAAAACGCGGCCGCAGCGGCGCCAGCGTCTCGACCGATTCCCACAGTGTCGCTTCCATCGTCGCGGTCTTGGGCGGGAAAAATTCGAAACTCACCGCGACGTCGCCGGGAAGCTCGGTATAGAGCGCGCCGGTATTCGCCCGGACTGCCGGGTTCGGAGTCAGCGTCACGCCGCTTTCCTTTCAAACTTCGAGGCGCCGGCGCGTTCCCCGAGCCACAGCGTCACCCCCAGCGCACCCTGCGCCGGCAATCGCGCCGCCACCGCGCCATTCAGCCCGGCGTCGCGCATCCAGTCGAGCACCTGCCCGTCGCCAAAGCCCAGCCGGACGTGGCGCTGCTGCACCCGCAATTCCTCGCGCCCGTGCGGCATGAAATCCACCACCAGCAAGCGCCCGCCCGGCGCCAGCACCCGCGCGCCCTCAAGGATTACCGCCGCCGGATCATCGGCAAAATGCAGCACCTGGTGGAGCACCACCGTATCGACGCTGCCATCGCCCTTGGGCAGCGCATACATGTCGCCGTGGCGGACCTGGGCGTGCGGCAAGCCCGACGCTTCGATCCGCCCGCGCGCCAGCCGCAACATCTCAGGCGACCGGTCGATGCCGAGCGCGGCGCGCGCATGGCGGCCGAGCAGCTCGATCATCCGCCCGGTGCCGGTGCCGACATCGACCAGCGAGCCGAGATCGGCGCCAGATTCTTCGCCCAAAAGCGCTGCGACAATCGCCGCCTCGATGGCGCTTTCGGCGATGTGCAGCGAGCGTTCGCGGTCCCAATCGGCGGCATGGGCGGCGAACCAGGCGTCCGCCGTCGCGGCGCGTTCGGCGCGCACCGCCGCCAGCATCGCCTGATCGGCGGCGCCGACCTCGGGCGCCAGCGCATCGATGGCCGCCAGCATCGGCGCCGTCACCGCCGGCTCGCCGAGCCGCACGAACACCCAGGCGCCTTCCTTGGCGCGCCGCACCAGCCCGGCATCCGCAAGGATGCGGATATGCCGCGAAACCCGCGGCTGGCTTTGCCCCAGCACCGCCGCCAGCTCGCCGACCGAAAGCTCCATGCGCCGCACAAGCAGCAGGATGCGGACCCGGCTGGGGTCGGCAAGTCCGCGGAAAATGGTCAGCAGCGCCTTCATCGAGAATGGGACATAAAGATATCTTTATATGTGTCAAGCGCGGCGAAGCCCTTGCTGTCATCACCCGCAATCGCACTTGCCGCCGCCGCGCCGGTGTGCGACCACAAACGCGTTGCACAAAGGTCCGGCAATGCGTCTGTTCCGTCACGTCCCGCGCCCCGAAAACCGCCGCCGCGTCACCGCGATCGCGTTGCTGCTGCCGCTTGCCGCCTGCGCCACGCCGCGCGCCGGCGGCCTTGAAGTCGCCGAGGCCGATCGCTGGGAAAAGACCAACCGCAAGATCTACGCCTTCAACAAGACGCTCGACAGAATTGCGCTGCGCCCGGCCTCCAAAGTCTATCGCACCGTCGTTCCCAAACCCGGCCGCCAGGCGATTACCAACGTCTACAGCACCTATAACGAGCCGCTGAACTTCCTCAACGCCGTGCTCCAGGGCAAGATCAAGCAGGCCTTCCGCTCGGTCGACCGCTTCCTCCTCAACGTCACGCTCGGCGTCGGCGGCGTCGCCGACCCGGCCACCCTGCTCGGCCGGCCGGAAGAACCCGAGGATTTTGGCCAGACCTTCGCCCATTGGGGAATCAAGTCAGGCCCCTATGTCATGCTGCCGTTCTTTGGCCCCTCGACCCTGCGAGACAGTTTCGGCGTGGCCTTCGACTTCGGCCTCCACCCCTCGGATTTCGTCCGCAACGCGGCGCTCCACCCCACTTTGGCGTGGAAGGCCGGGCAGATTACCCTCGGCGTCATCGACCTGCGCTCGCGGCTGGAGGACCAAGGCGGCGACGCCGCGCTCGCCGCCAGCCTCGACGAATATACGCTGGTAAAATCGGCGTATCTTCAGCATCGGCGCAACGCGATCTGGGACGGCAACCCGCCCTATGTCCCCGAGGACGACGACAGCGACGACAGCGAAACGGCGCCCGCCCCGGCGACCGCGCCGCTCGCTGAACCCGCCACCGCGCCGCCCGCCGAACCCGCCACCGCGCCACCGCCGAAATAAGCGGCACGACAGCCCCTCTCCCGCTTGCGGGAGAGGCGACACGCGCGGCGTCGCGAAGGCGAC
>JANNJH010000365.1:0-2456 GCA_031405775.1 Sphingomonadales bacterium
CCGGTGCCGGCCCCCGCCAGGATCAGCACCGGGCCTTCGGTGGTCAGCACCGCCTGACGCTGCGGCGCATTGAGCCCCGCCAGCCACGCGGGCGCGGAATCGGGGGAAACGGGAAAGCCGGACATATGCGAACAAGTAGAGAACGCGAGGGCAAATGCCAAGCCGCGCGTTGGCCATTGGTTTCGATACCGGGGGCCACTTGCTTAACGCCTCAAATCCCGCGCCGTAATTTTGTCCACAGGCCGCGACTTGGTGGGGAGACATGCATGTCGATGATGTTCAGGCCGCCGATTGCGGTGTCGCCGGCGATCGGTTGGCGGCAGGTGCTTGGTTTCGGCCAGGGGCATGATCCGTTCTTCGCGCGCGTCCGCGCCGCGCAATTGCGTGCGCTCAATCGCTTTGTGCCGTTCAGCTTTGCGTTGGTGACGATCTATCTCGCGGCGCTGCTCTATACGCTGCGCGACATCGCCGATTTCGATTTCCTGGCGCGCTGGGGCGTCGTCATGGGCGGGCTGGCGTTGTTGTGGAGCCTGCGCTTCGTGCATATCCGGCGGCGCGGCGAAGCCGAAGTGGCGAGCCAGCGCCGGTTCTGGACGATCAACGCCGAAATGGCGGCGTTCGGGCTGTGCTGGTCGATGCTGGTGATGCACCTGATGCCGCTGTCGGGCGTCGAGGGGCAGGCGATGCTGATGCTGTTGTCGCTGACGCTGATGGGAGCGTGCGGGCTGGCGGCGGCGGTGATGCCGGTGTGCGGGATCGGATTGGCGGCGATGATCGGTATCGCTACGCTGGCCAGCGTGCCGGCCGGATCATTGCTGGGATCGCCGATGATCGTGCTGGCGTTCCTGACCTTTGCGGCGCTGATCTGTCGCGGCGTTCTCGTCACCAGCTTCTGGCTGATGGCGCGGATGCGCAACGAGGCCGATGCCAGCGTGCAGACCGAAATGGTGCGGCTGCTGCTCAGCGAGTTCGAATCGAACGGTTCCGACTGGTTGATCGAGGTCGATGCCGCCGGCCGGCTTACCCATGTCTCGCCGCGGCTTGCCGAAGTGGCGCGGCGGCCGCAAGGCGAACTGCTGGGGGCGCCGTTGCTCGGCCTGCTCGGCGACGAACGGCGCGGCCAGGGGCGCACATCGGCCAAGGCGCTGACCAGTGCCTTTATCGGCCGCAGGAGTTTTCGCGACATCACCATCCCCGTCGATGTCGGCGGCGAAACCCGCTGGTGGGCGCTGTCGGGAACCCCCAAGACCGGCGCGCAGGGCGAATTTGCCGGCTTTCGCGGCGTCGGACGCGATGTCACCGAGGCGCGGCGCAGCCATGAACGCATCGTCCATCTGGCGCGCTTCGATCCGTTGACCGGGCTCGCCAACCGCGCGCTGTTCCGCGAATCGCTCAGTGAAGCGCTGGCGCGCGTGGCGCGCACCGGCAAGACCTGCGGGCTGTTGTTCATCGATCTCGATCATTTCAAGGCCGTCAACGACAGCCTCGGCCATGCCGCCGGCGACAAGCTTTTGCGCGAGGCGGCGATCCGCATGGGCGGCGCGGTCGGCGGCAATGCGACCTTGGCGCGGCTGGGCGGCGACGAGTTCGCGGTGCTGCTCCCCGAGGCGTCGGAGGCGCGCATCGATGGCGTCGCCAAGGCGATCATCGCCGAAATGGCGCGGCCCTTCACGATCGACGGCCAGACGGTGACGGTCGGCGCCAGCGTCGGTTACGCGCTGGGGCCGGGCGACGGCGCGACGATCGACAAGCTGTTGAAAAGCGCCGATCTGGCGCTTTACGAAGTCAAGTCGCAGGGGCGCGGTGCGGCGTGTCGCTATGTCCCCGAAATTCGCCAACGCGCCGACGAGCGCCGGGCGATGGAGGAGGATCTGGCCCATGCGCTGGAGCGCGGCGAACTGGCGCTGGCCTTCCAGCCGGTTGTCGAGGCGTCGGACGAACATATCGTCGGCTTCGAGGCCCTGCTGCGCTGGGCGCACCCGCGGCTCGGCAACATCCCGCCCGACAAGTTCATCCCGGTCGCCGAGGCAACGGGGCTGATCGTTCCGATCGGTCATTGGGTGATCGCCACCGCTTGCGCCTGGGCGGCGCGCTGGCCGAGCGACATCCGCATCGCGGTCAATCTTTCGCCGGCCCAGATCGGCGACCCGTTGCTGGTGGAAGTCGTCGAACGGGCGTTGAAGGACAATGGCATCGACCCCACCCCGGTTGGAGCTGGAGATCACCGAGAGCCTGTTCCTTGATGAAACAGCGGAGACGATCGCGACGCTGGCGACGTTGAAGGCGCTGGGCATATGCTTTGCGCTCGATGATTTCGGCACCGGTTATTCGGCGCTGGGCTATCTCCACAAGGCGGCGTTCAGCCGGATCAAGATTGACCGGAGTTTCGTGTCGCGCGCGACACAGGCCAATGGCGAGGCCAGCGCCATCATCAAGTCGATCGTCAGCCTGGCGCA
>JANNJH010000366.1:0-1289 GCA_031405775.1 Sphingomonadales bacterium
CGGAAATGGAACTGAAGCAATTAAGCAGTACCAAGAGGCAATCGACATCGTCCAGCAGTTGGAGGCAGTCGATTCGGCGGACCCCGTAGTCCAACGAATCCTATCCGTCTCGTACGACAGGCTTGGCGACGCTCAGCTTGAAAGTGGGCTGGAAAAAAATCACGAACGTCCTTTGAGAAGTTTCTGGAAATCAGCCAGAAATTGGCCGCGAAAAAACCCGACAGCCCCCAGGCCATGCGCGACAGAATGCGTTCCTGAATGCCTTCAAGGTTCTGCGGGCTGCGATCGGCGGTGATCACCAGGCGCTTTCCGGCGCTGATGATCTCGTTCATCGTATGGAAAAATTCCTCCTGGGTCGATTCCTTGCCGGCAATGAATTGCACATCGTCGATCATCATCAGGTCGACCGAGCGCAGCCGTTGCTTGAAGCTGATGGTGTCCTTGGCGCGGAGCGCGGCGAGAAACTCCACCATGAACTTTTCGGCCGACAGATAGGCGACCTTGGCGTTGGGGTTGCGGGCGCGCAGCTCACCGCCGATGGCGTGCATCAGATGGGTTTTGCCGAGCCCGGTGGTGCCGTGCAGGAACAGCGGGTTGAAGCTGACCGCGCCGCCTTCGGCGAGCGTGCGCGCTGCGTTGTAGGCGAGCTCGTTCGACTTGCCGACGACGAAACTGTCGAAGCTGTAACGCGGTTCGAGCGGCAATCCGATGCAGAAGCTAGGCGCCGCCATGGCTGGCGCCGTGCTCGCGGCAATCGATGCCGGGATAGCGGGCGAGCCGCGCAGCGCGGGCTCGACGCTGAGCAGGACATGACCGATCTGCGGGCAATGCGCCGACCACAGCACGCGCAATCGTTCGAGATAGTGGCTCGCGATCCAATCGGCGAGAAAGTGCGTTGGCAGCGCCAGTCGCACGGTGTCGCCTTCGAGCCCGACGAACATGATCGGCCGCAGCCAATTGTCGAAGGTGCGAGCGCCGCACTCGCCGTGTAGCGTCTCGCGAATCGATTCCCAGATGCTGGCGAGGACAGTCGGTGCCGCGGTGTCGGTGTTGCCCGAATCGACGCCGGATGATTCGGGCACCGAATCGAGCGAAAACAGCGTCGACGCCCGAGCGAGCGGCGCCGAACCCATGGGCGCCAATGCCGGAATCTGCGAAGCCTGCGTTGCCATGTCGGTTGATCAAACCCCCAAAACCATCGGTCACATGCACTGTCGACCGCGCCATCCACGGGGAAAGATTACCCGAAGAATGGCCGCAATCCGCTACAAAGCTTGTGCCG
Organism: Sphingomonadales bacterium; assembly: GCA_031405775.1. Lineage (GTDB taxonomy): Bacteria > Pseudomonadota > Alphaproteobacteria > Sphingomonadales > Sphingomonadaceae > Sandarakinorhabdus. The sequence continues at coordinate 1,283 of JANNJH010000366.1, forward strand.
CCTCCCT
>JANNJH010000367.1:0-1990 GCA_031405775.1 Sphingomonadales bacterium
CACATGCGCCGCCGTCGTCGACGAAATTCGCCCCGACGCATTGGCCGACGGCGCCGCCAAGGGCCCGGCCCCGGCGATCAGCGCCTGCATCACCGGATGCGCCGGGCAGCGCACCGCCAGCGTCGAAAGCCCCGCCGTCACCAGCGCCGCGACCGCCGCCCCCGGCTGCAACGGCAGCACCAGCGTCAACGGCCCCCGGCCAGAACGCCGCCATCAACGCGCCTGCCACCGCGTCGATCGCCACCAGTTCGCCCGCCTGTGCCATCCCCGACACATGGACAATCAACGGGTTGAAGCTCGGGCGGCCTTTCGCCGCATAAATCCGCGCCACGCCTTGCGCATCGCTCGCCCGCGCCGCCAGCCCATAGACCGTCTCGGTCGGCACCGCGACGATGCCGCCGGCGCGCAGCACCGCCACCGCTTCGGCAATCCCGGCGGCGTCGGCGATTCTCATGCGGCTTTTGTCCTCCATCGCCCCCGTCTATAGCGGGAACCTCATCAGCCCAAGGCCAAACCCCGATGTCGTACACCGCCCCCACCGCCGAGCAGCGTTTTGTCCTCGACACCATCGCCGATCTTCCCGGCCTGGCCGCCCACCCGGCCTTCGCCAACGCCGCGCCCGACATTGTCACGGCGGTGCTGTCCGAATCAGCCAAACTCGCCGCCAATGTCTTCGCCCCGCTCAACGCCGTCGGCGACAAGACCCACGCCAGGCTCGCCGATGGCGTCGTCACGCTGCCGCCGGGATTTGTCGACGCCTATAAGCTGTATGTCGACGGCGGCTGGGCCGGCCTTGGTGTTGCCGAAAACCAAGGCGGCCAGGGCATGCCGTTCGTCCTCGCCGTCGCCGTGCAGGAACAATTGACCGCCGCCAACATGGCCTTCGCGCTGTGCATGATGCTCAGCCAGGGCGCCATCGAGGCGATCGCCGCCCATGCCTCGCCTGAACTTCAGGCGCGCTATCTGTCAAAGCTCGTCTCGGGCGAATGGACCGGCACGATGAACCTGACCGAGCCGCAGGCCGGTTCCGACGTCGGCGCGATCAAGTCCCGCGCCGAACCGCACCCGGACGGAAGCTATCGCCTCAAGGGCACCAAGATCTTCATCACCTGGGGCGAACATGACGCGGCGGACAACATCATCCACCTCGTCCTCGCCCGCCTGCCCGATGCAATGCCGGGCACCAAGGGCATATCGCTGTTCATCTGCCCGAAGTTCCTGCCCGACGGGACGCGCAACGACCTTGAATGCGTCGGCATCGAACACAAGCTCGGCATCCACGCCTCGCCGACCTGCACGATGAGCTTTGGCGACAACGGCAAGTGCGTCGGCTATCGCGTCGGTGCCGAAGGCGCGGGCATGCGCGCCATGTTCACCATGATGAACAACGCCCGCGTCCAGGTCGGGTTGCAGGGCGTCGCCATCGCCGAAGCCGCGACCCAGCACGCCGTCGCATTCGCGCGAAACCGCGTCCAGTCGGCGAAGTTCGGCGCCATGGGAGCTGGTGGCCGCACCGCCGTGCGCATCATCGAGCACGCCGATGTCCGCCGCACCTTGATGACCTGCCGCGCCATCACCGAGGCGGCGCGCGCCCTGGTCTATCTCAACGCCGCCGCTGTCGATCGCGGCCGCATCGGCGACGTTGCCGGGGCCGGGCTCGCCGATCTGCTGACGCCGATTTCCAAGGCCTGGGCCACCGACATGGGAGTCGAAGTCGCGTCGATGGCGCTGCAGGTCTTTGGCGGCATGGGCTATATCGAGGAAAGCGGCGCGGCGCAGTTCTTCCGCGACGCCCGCATCGCGCCGATCTACGAAGGCACCAACGGCATCCAGGCGCTCGATCTGGTCGGCCGCAAGCTTGGGCTGGACGGCGGCGCGCACTGGCAGGCGCTGTTCGCGCAGGTCCGCGACACGATAAACGACCTTGGCGCCAGCGCCGATCTCAAGACCATCGCGCCGTATCTGGGCGACGCGCTGGCGGCGACACAGG
>JANNJH010000368.1:0-2187 GCA_031405775.1 Sphingomonadales bacterium
TTGATCGCCGAGACCATGGCGATCATCGGGCCGCATCTGCCGGCGCGATGACGTCGCCGATCCTGACCGGTTCAGCAGGCCATCGTGCCCGTTCCGGTCGGGAAGTCGGCGACCGTGTTTCCGCATGCCAGCGTGTCGGGCAGGATGCGCAACACCGTCCGCTGCGTCCGGCCGGGCCGCAGTCCCGAATCGATGATATTGTTGCGGACGATGGCGCCGCTGGTCATGCTCACCGTGATGCCATGGGTGTTGTAGACCTTGACATGGTTGCCCTCGATGACGGTGCCGATATTCCACGCCGTCGTCGAGTTACCAAAATCGGTGATGCCGTGCATGTTGCCTTCGACGACATTGCCGATGATCCGCAGCCAGGTGCAGCCGTTCCAGGTCTGGAAGCCGTCTTGATGGATCGGGCCGCTGCCGTTGGGCGCTTCGAATGGCGGCTTGAGCGGTCCGATCTGCGAATATTCGAGCGTCACCTTATGGCTGCTGGCGACGTTGACGCCGTCGACGGAGACATCGACGATCGCGAGCTTGCTCATGACGACGTCGTTGCTGGCGCTGACCACCACGCCGCGGTTGGCATCGGTGATCCTTGTGCCTTCGATGCGGATTCGCTGGGCGCGGGTCAGGCCGAAGCCATAGCTTGCCATCGCCACGGCGTCGGGGCCGAAGCGCGCGGTGACGGTGCCGCCGAGCCAGTTGACGCCGCCGACATCGATCATGGTGACCCCGGCAACGCGGGCGTTGCGGGCATCGATGGTGATCGACGGCGAAAAGTTGCGCTTGGGCAGCGTGATGCGCGGGAATTGCCCGTACAGCGCGATGGTGTCGCCGGGTTTGACGTTCGCCAGCTGGGCGGGAAGCGTCGCCGCGTTGGCGACGATGAGGGCGAGCGCTGCGAAGGCGATACTCATGTCATCGAGTCCCTATCTGATGGCTCTGCCCGTCAGCGTGCGTTGCCGAGAGGGTCTTTTTCATACAGCGCCGCGATCGAACGGGCAATCTGCCCTCAGCCATTTGCGCTCCGGCTACCCCGGATGCGCCGCCCTGTCGCTTTGAATTTTTGGGCTTTCTTGACCATCAATGAAGCCATCTGATTGGAAAACGCGCCAGTCGCGCGCCCGGCGCCAGCGCCAGCCGGACGCGCTGGATCAGGCGTTTTTCGACGAGAAGATGCACCGCAATCCCGGCGATGGCGGCGACCAGGCCGAGCGGGATGAAGGCGATCGGTTCGGGCAGCGGTGCGCCGATGCGGACGGCGCGACGCCGCGCCCGGCCTCGATTCTGGAGCTAGTCGGTCTTCATTGCCGGGGGCGCCCGTTCGTCTGTGGCGCGAGTTCGGCCGCGATCCTGGGGGCCGCCCAATCGGTCAATACGCGCGCACCGCCGCGGGTGAGATGGGCATAATCGCTGTAATATCCGGCATGGGGCGCGAGGAAGCCGGCGTTCCACAAGGGGCCGAACTGCCGGTAGAACGCGGCTTCCTGAACATCGGTGGTGCCGGTGTAATAGGGGGTGGCGAGGAAGACGATGCGGATGCCGCGCGCCTTGGCCAGGCCCGCGATGCGCCGGACATAGGCGCGTTCGTCGCCGAATTCGATGTCGGCGAGGCTGGCGGGCAGGATCGGCGCGGTGGTGCCGGCTTCGAGCTTGCGGACGCCGCGATCAAGTTCGGCAAGGGTTGCCGGCAGGCCGGCGCGCTTGATCGTGCCATCGGGGAGGGTGATGTCGGCGGTGGTGTCGAAGACCGGGCCGGCATAACGCGCCGGGTCGAAATTACGCGGGATTCCCATGGTGTCGGGGGCGACGGCGGCGGCGAACAGCCGGAGCTGACGATACGGCAGGTAACCGAGATCGGCGACATATTTGATGTTGCCGAAATAGGCCGGATCGATGAGCATCGCGGCGGGCGCCAGGTAGCGATACGCCGAATGGCCGGTGCGCGACGGCTTTTCGGTGACGCCGAGGACGATGAGCCTGGGCGTCTTGGCGGTGAGCATCTCGGCGAGGATGGCATAGTTGATGTTGCGACCGGCCTCGGGAAGCGAAAAATTGACGATGTTGCGCCCGGTAAGGGCGCCGAGCCGTCGGCGCTCGAGACGAGGCGGTCCGTCTGCCAGACGGAGTCGATCGCGCTGTCCTCGCACGTCTCCACCCAGCGCCACATCGCGCGCGGAGAGGAGA
>JANNJH010000369.1:0-2178 GCA_031405775.1 Sphingomonadales bacterium
CCGCCGGCGCGATCGTCCGCGGCATGACCCGCCTGCAAGGCAACGAGATCGACGAGTTCGTCGTCCAGGGCGTGCGCAACGCTCTCCTCGGCCTGCCGCTCGATCTCGCGGTGCTCAATTTGGCCCGCGGCCGCGAAACCGGCATCCCGACCATCAACGATGCACGGGCGCAATTCTACGCGCTGACGGGCGACGCGCAATTGATCCCCTATGTCAGCTGGGTCGACTATGCCAATAATATCAAGAATCCGCTCTCGATCATCAATTTCATCGCCGCCTATGGGCAGCATGAGAGCGTCCTGCTGGCGACGACGACCGAGGGCAGGCGCGACGCGGCGACCTTGCTGGTCCTTGGCGACGGTGACGATATCGATGGCGTCACCATCAACGGCGTTACCTATACCGACCGCTTCGCCTTCCTCAACGCCAATGGCTCGAACACCGCCGGCAACATCGTGTGGACGGCGACGACGACGGGCCTCAATGGCGTCGATCTGTGGATCGGTGGCCTTGCCGAGGCAAAGATGGAGTTCGGCGGCATGCTGGGCTCGACCTTCAACTTCGTCTTCGAAAAACAGATGGAGAATCTCCAGAACGGCGACCGTTTCTATTATCTCAGCCGCACGCAGGGGATGAACCTGCTCAACCAGCTCGAACCGAACACCTTCGCCGATATCGTCATGAGCAACACCGATCTGAGCGGTCTGCATTCGACGCATCTGCCCGGTCAGTTGTTCACCACCGCCGATGCGATCATCGAGCTCGACCCGCTGGTGGCGCAGACCGACTATAACGGCGCGGCCGCCGGGCTCGACCCGATCTGGAACGACGGGATGTTCCACCTCGAAACCAAGGTCGTCCGCGACGATCCCAGCACCGTCGCCAACGAGGCGCTGACCAACACCTATCTCAGGTTCACGGGTGGCGAGCATGTCGTGCTCGGCGGCACCGAGAACAATGACAGGATCTACGGCGACATCGGCGACGACACGCTGTGGGGCGCTGGCGGCAATGATTACCTCAATGGCAGGTCCGGAGTCGATAGCGTCTTCGGTGGCGAAGGCGACGACATCATCGAGGATCCGTTCGGCGACGGCGATCTGCTGCGCGGCGGCCAGGGCAATGACGTGGTTTTCGACTCGCACGGATTTGGTGACGTGCTGTTCGGTGAATCCGGCAACGACTTCATCGGCGCCTCGTCCGACACCGTCGAGGTTTTCGCCGGCGAGGGCAATGACTTTGTCCTGGGCGGCGCCGGAAACGATGTGCTGCTGGGCAATGAAGGCAACGACTGGATGGAAGGCGGCGAAGGCTTTGACGGCATGGCCGGCGACAATTCGGAGCTGTTCTTCAATTCGCCGATCATCGGCCACGACGTCCTCAACGGCCAAGGCAACGACACCAACTATGATGGCGAATCGGGCGATGACATTATGGTCCAGAGCGTCGGCATCCAGCGCAACGACGGTATGTTGGGCTTTGACTGGTCGATCCAGAAGGGCGATCCCAACGGCGGCGTCATCGACCTTGGGATTTCGCGGTTCAATAACCAGCAGGCGCTCACGCTCCGCGACCGCAACGACTCGGTCGAAGGCGCGTCGGGGTGGAACTTCAACGACACGCTCATCGGCACCAGTTTCCCAACCGGCGCCGCCGGTCCCGGGGGGCAAGGTATAGTCGGCGGCCCGCTGACCGATTCGATGCTGCTGTCGCAGAATGTCGCGCTGATCAGCGGGCTTGAGGTTCTGCTCAAGCTGACGCCCGGCGCGCTGCGCGGCCAGGAGGTCGGCCTCGACGCAACGCCCTTCAACGCGCTGGCGGTCGATACCACGGTGTTCAACCCGCAAACCGGCGGTGACATCCTGCTCGGCGGTGGCGGCAGCGACACTATCTTCGGCAAAGCCGGGAACGACATCATCGACGGTGACCGCTGGCTGAACGTGCGGATCCAGGTCGAGGATGGCTTCGGCAATCTCCGCACCGATCTTGCGTCGGTCGGTGCCGATGGTTCGGTCGGTCGAAAGCCTGAACGAGATCAAGGCCGACATGCTGGCCGGTCGGATCAATCCCGGACACATCGTGATCATCCGCGAAATCATCACCACCGGTGCCGTCGCCAGCGACCTCGATGTCGCCTTGTACGCCGGCAACAGGGATGATTATACCTTCACTGTCAAT
>JANNJH010000370.1:0-13721 GCA_031405775.1 Sphingomonadales bacterium
CATGGGACACAGCATCAATAATAAATTCTTTTTCAGGATTTAACATATTGCTCTCCTTAAAATCAAATAACGCCTGTATTCAGAATTTGTAACGCGCTTCTACCAGAAATGTCCGTCGATCGCCTGGTACTGCCGTGTTCAGCGTGAACAGGTTCCCCAACGCCAGACCGCCGACATAATAGACCTTGTTGAAGGCATTCTTGAGGTTTGCCGAAAGTGACCAGCCGGCCTCCTGCTTGTCAAGGCCGAGCCTTACGTTCACCAGACTGTATCCGGGAAGACTGGTGTCGGGGGTCAGGGTATTGGCGGTCGAACTGTAGAAAGTGGATGTCTGGGCATAGACATCGCCGCGCAGCGTGGCGCGGATCGCCGCGCTCATGGGCACGGACACTTCGGCGAAGGCGCCGCCCGACCATTTGGCCACGTCGGGATAGGGCCCAAACGCCACCTCCGGATTGCCGATCACCCGGACCAGATTGCTGGTGAAGCGCGCGTCGGTATAGTTGACGCTGCCGCCAAAGCTCAGCCAATCCACCGGCCTGACGAAGCCGTCGAGTTCGAATCCCTGGATCTTGGTTTTGGGGACGTTGACGGTGACCGCCGCCGGGGCGCCGGCGATCTGAACATAGGTGACGCGCTGGATGTCGTTGATCCACAGCGTATACGCCGCGAGATTGAAGCGCACCGGCATCCCGGCCAGATCGCCCTGAAACTTGGCCCCAAGCTCGATATCGGTCGCTTTTTCGGGCGCATATGCACTGCCGCCGTCGTTGCCCAGGCCCACTACCGGTGCCGCGTAAAAGTTGAACCCGCCGCTGCGAAAGCTGCTTCGCGACGTCACGTAAAGCAGCAAATTGGCGTTGACTTGCTGCTGCACCCCAAGCTGCCAGCTGACCTTGTGAAAAGTCTTCGACTGCGGCGTGACGTAGGAGGGGATCGCATTCAGAATGAACACGTCGTCGGGCCGGTGCAAAAGGCTGGCCTTTTCTGTCGTGTGGCGCCCGCCCGCGGTTATGCCGAGGCCTTCCACTCCGACAATATCACTCAGGTCGAACGTGCCTTGGGCATAACCGGCGTACGACCTGTTCTTGGTTATGCCACTGTTGATCTGCCGGGTTGGCGGCAAAAATGGCAAGATATCGAAGATGACGCTCAGGTCGCGTTGATCATTCTTTTCGTCGGAAAAATAGAATCCCGCGACATAGGAAAGCTTGCGGTCGAATGCCTTGCCGATGATCTGCAACTCATTCGATATCTGCCGGATCACGTTGTTGCCACCCAGATCGCCGCGCTGATCGACCGTGTAGGGAGACCCGTCCAGATCGTTACCGACGCGGCCGATCAGGTGCGTATAGCCGAATATGTTCTTGATCTGCGTGTCGGCGCCGACATCGAATGTGGTGGCGTTCGAGATCACAAGATTGTGCGAACGGTAAAAATTCGGTGAATCGACGTTGATCAAAAAGGGGCCGCGCTGGTTCTGCTTGGCCGTGAATGCGACGATACCATCGGGGTCGACGCCCGGGTGAGCGGCAACATAGGTTTGAAAACCGCCCGGTCCGAACAAGGCATCGACGGCAGGCGTAAACAGGAAATTTGCCGGCGCCGGAGCATTGGTGCTTCCGGTGGGATAAATGTTGAAAATGACGCCGCTGGTGCTCGATCCGCCGGAATGGGCATAATCCACAACCAGATCGTTGGTGATCGTCTCGCTTGGCTTGACCGTCAGGCTGCCCCTGACGTTCTCGCGCTTGACGTCGCCTACCCGCGAATTGTCGAACAGATTATGCTGAAAACCGTCACGGCGTTGAAAGAAGCCGGCGATGCGCAACAGAATCTTGTCGTCCACGATCGGCACGTTTAACGCGCCTTCCAGTTGGACATGGCTGTAATTGCCGCCACGCACGCTGGCATAGCCGCCGAAATCGTTGGTTGGCTTGGCCGATGTGAACAGCACGGCTCCGCCTGTCGCATTGCGCCCGAACAGCGTGCCCTGCGGTCCTTTCAAAACCTGGACGGACTGAAGATCGTAAAAGCCTGAAGATCCGCCAGTGGCGACCTGGATTTCGTTGAAATAGGGAAGCACGCCGGGGCGCACGCCGCTGAATGCATCGAGCGATTGGCCACGGATGGCATAATTCAGTTGATCGGAGCTCGATCCGGCCTTTACGATCAATCCCGGAACCGCCGCTTGCAGGTCGGATTCAGAAACAATGCCCTGGCGCTGCAAAGCTTCGGCGCCGATAACCGACACAGCGACCGGCGTGCGTGCCAGGCTCTCGGATCGCCGCTGCGCGGTGACGACGATCTCGCCCGCAACAGGATCGCCCGGCTGGGCTGCCGACGGGGCGACATTGGCGCTCGGGGTCTGCGCATGCGCGCCGAAGGGATGAAGTGCCGTCACAACGGTGACGACGAGCGCTGACCTAAAAACCATAAATTATCCCCAAGGCACGTTTCAGAATAAGCGTTCGCGCCCCGGATTTTTTACCGTGTAACGCCATGACACCGAGCAACAACGCGGTGCGACTCAATTTTCATCGAGACGTCGGGACCGACTCATAAGCGACGACCTGACACGTTAATTTTTAACGCATGGCGGCAAGCTGTCAACATGCTCGTGGAAAAAACCTCGCTGCAGAATGTAACGAGACCGTCGATCGGGCATTGTCAGAGCAACTTGCGCTGCGGCTGGCCGAAGGACCAAGGAACTTCCATATCGACATCGCCGAGCTGCGCTTCGAGGCCGGCAAGGGCTTCCTCTTCGTCGCTGTGGATGTAAGCCTCCGGTAAGTGCCGCCTTGCCTGGTTTGGCGGGTGCCGCGACATAGCACTGGTGTTTGCACCGATGTTAGCGACGGTTCGATGGGTCGGATCACGGTCCTTTGCAACGCTTACACCCCCGCTCCGAATGCGGACCGGTCGCTTACGCCGCCTTGGCACTGATGTTGACGGTCGTCTCGGCCAGCTTCGTCATATACTCGTCGCCGCTGTACGTATCTCTGGTCAAGTCTCGCAACTGCTTTTGGGCGTCTTTCAAGCCCAACGTGCCGGCAAACGATGCTGCTGTACCAAAGCCGGCGATGCCATAGTGCGTCATACGCTGATAGTGCGCGATGATCACCGCATCGAGCACCGGGCCTTTCTTCGGCGCTTCGTCCATGGTGTGCTTGACGGCTTCGGAAACCAAACCCTCCATGCCTTTGCAGTGGTCTTTGGCAATTTTCTCGCCCGCATCGGCCAAAAGCTGCTTGAGCACTTCGGTATGCTTGGCGATGCCTTCCTGCGATTTCGTCAGCATGGCCTTGAGCGCAGGGTTGCTGGCCTCGCCGATCAACTTTTTGACGATGCGCTGCATCTGGTCGTTCGCCGACCACGAGTCCGCGAGTTCGCCAGTATACAGGTCTTTCAGATCTTGCGGAACTGACATGCTAAATCCTCCATCACGGCGACGGCCGTGCGAGGGTGTAAACGCAGCCGAGGATCGTTCGTTCCGGCGCATGGCGCGGATAAGCGAATGTCGGGTTTTCGCGCCGCTGTGCTCGCCGCCTTGAAATCGCCGCCGCTGACGGGTGGCAACGGTCAACCGACGACCGCATCGCCGCGTCGGTGGACAAGGCGGTAAAGCACCGGCAGCACAAACAGCGTCAGCAGAGTCGACGAGATGATGCCGCCGATGACGACGGTGGCGAGCGGCCGCTGCACCTCCGACCCGGCGCCGACGTTGAAGGCCATCGGCACGAAACCCAATGAGGCGACCAGCGCGGTCATCAGCACCGGGCGCAGGCGGGTCAGCGCGCCTTCGCGGATTGCCGGGTCGAGCGCCATGCCGCCGCGCCTGAGGTCGCTGATGAAGCTGAGCATGACGACGCCGTTGAGCACCGCCACCCCCGACAGCGCGATAAAGCCGACGCCCGCCGAAATCGAAAACGGCAGCCCGCGGACGAGCAGCGCCGCCACCCCGCCGGCGAGCGCCAGCGGCACGCCCGAAAAGACGATGGCGGCATCGCGCGCCGAGCCGAACAGCGCGAACAACAGCCCGAAGATAAGCAGCAGCCCGACGGGCACGACGACCGTCAGGCGTTTGCTCGCCGACTGGAGCTGTTCGAAGGTGCCGCCATAGCGGATGTAATAGCCCGAAGGCACCGCGACTTCGTTGGTGATCTTCGTCTGCGCCTCGGCGATGAACGAGCCGAGATCGCGGCCGCGGACATTGGCGGTGATGACGGCGCGGCGCTTGCCGTCCTCGCGGCTGATCTGGTTCGGCCCGACGGTGAATTCGAGCTTTGCCACATCGGCGAGCGGCACATAGGCGGGGCCGTCCGTCGCCTTCACCGGGATCGGCAGGTTGCCGATGGCGTCGAGGTCGGTTCGCCGCGCCTCGGGCAACCGCACCACGACTTCGAAACGTTTGTCGCCTTCGAATATCTGGCCGGCAGCCATGCCGCCCATCGCGGCGCCGACGGTGGCCTGGACATCCTCCATGGCGATGCCATAGCGCGCCAGTTGCAGCCGGTCGGGGATGATCGACAGCACCGGCAGGCCGGTGACCTGTTCCAGCTTGACGTCCGCGGCGCCGGGCACGGCCTTTAACACGGCCTCGATCCTGCCGCCGGTGGCGACAAGCTGGTCGAGGTCGTCGCCGAACAGCTTGACCGCGACATCGGATCGGACGCCGGCGATCAGCTCGTTCATGCGCATCTCGATCGGCTGGGTGAACTCGTAATTGTTGCCCGGCACCTTTTGCACGATGGCGTTCAGTTCATCGACGAGCTGGTCCTTGGGCTTGCGCGGGTCGGGCCATTGCGACCGGTCCTTGAGCAGGATAAAATTGTCGGCGACCGAGGGCGGCATCGGATCGGTGGCGACATCGGCGGTGCCGATCTTGGCGAACACCATCTTGACTTCGGGCACCCTGGCAAGACGCTTTTCGAGCATCGTCTGCATCGCCAGCGCCTGGCTGAGGCTGGTGCCGGGAATGCGCAGCGCATGCATGGCGATATCGCCCTCATCGAGGCTGGGGATGAACTCCGACCCCAGCCGCGTCGCCAGCAATCCCGCGCCGACGACAAGGCCGACAGCGACGGCCAGCGTCACCACCGGCGCCCGGAGCGCCAGGTCGAGCGCCGGGACATAGCGCGCCTTGAGCCAGGCGATCGGCCGGGTTTCCTTCTCCTCGACCTTGCCGGTAACGAACATGGCGATGGCGGCGGGGACGAAGGTCAACGACAGGATCATCGCCGCGGTCAGCGCGATGATGACGGTGATCGCCATCGGGTGGAAGGTCTTGCCCTCGATACCATCGAGGGCCAAGATCGGCAGATAGACAATGGCGATGATGAGGACGCCAACCAGCGACGGCCGGATGACTTCGGTGGTGGCGCTCGCCACCAGCCCGAAACGTTCGTCGCGGTCCAGCAGCCGGCCAAAGCGGTGTTGCGCCTCCCCAAGCCGCCTGAGGCAATTTTCGACGATGATGACGGCGCCATCGACGATCAGCCCGAAATCAAGCGCGCCAAGGCTCATCAGATTTCCCGACACCCTGCCCTGAACCATGCCGGTCAAGGTCATCAGCATCGCCAGCGGGATGACGGCGGCGGTGATCAGCGCGGCGCGGAAATTGCCGAGCAGGAGGAACAGCACGACGACAACGAGCAGCGCGCCTTCGGCCAGGTTTTTCTGGACGGTGCCGACGGTGCGATCGACCAGCACGGTGCGATCATAGACGGGTTTGACATTGACCCCCGGCGGCAGCGTCTTGCGGATTTCGCCGATGCGAGCATCGACGGCGCGCGCCACGTCGCGGCTGTTCTGCCCGGTCAGCATGAAGATCGTGCCCAGAACGATTTCCTCGCCATTCTGGGTCGCGGCGCCGGTGCGCAGCTCGCTGCCGATGACGACATCGGCGACATCGGCGACGCGAACGGCCACGCCGCCGCGGTTGGCGACAATGATCGCCGACAGGTCGGCTTCGTTCGCCGCCTGACCGGGAACGCGGATCAGCACCTGCTGTCCCGATCGCTCGACATAGCCGGCGCCGACATTGGCATTGTTGCGCTTCAGCGCTTCGGCAAGCGCCTCCAATGAAATGCCCAGCGTCGCCAGCCGCTCGGGGTTGGGCGTCACATGATATTGACGGGTATAGCCGCCGATGCTGTTGACTTCGGCGACGCCCTTGACGTTGCGCAGTTGCGGCCTGACGGTCCAGTCGCTGATCGTCCGCAGGTCCATCGGCGTGTAGCGGCTGCCGTCCTTCTTGCGAGAATGGGGCCCGCTTTCGACGATGTACATGTAGATTTCGCCAAGCCCGGTCGAAATCGGGCCGAGCGCCGGCTCGATGCCCGGCGGCAGCTGGTTGCGCGCCGTCTGGAGGCGTTCGCCGACCTGCTGGCGCGCGAAGAAGACGTCGGTGCCGTCCTCGAACACAACCGTGACCTGGCTGAGGCCATAGCGCGAGATCGAGCGGGTGTAGGCGAGGCCCGGCACCCCGGCGATGGCGGTTTCGAGCGGCTGGGTGATGCGCTGCTCGCTTTCCAGGGGCGAGAAGCCCGGCGCCTCGGTGTTGATCTGGACCTGAACGTTGGTGATGTCGGGCACCGCGTCGATTGGCAGGCGGGTGAAGCTCCAGGCGCCCAACGCCGCGAGGCCGAGGACGATCGCCAGCACGAAGACGCGCCGGCGAATGGAAAGCGCGATGATGCGTTCAAGCATGGTGGTGCCCCGGCTTAATGGTCATGGCTCGCGCCCGATTTTTCGACGTCGGCGCGAACGAGGAAGCTGCCCCTGGAGACATAGGCGGTGCCGGGATCGAGCCCGCCAAGCACCTCGGTATAGTCGCCGGCCTTGCGGCCAAGTTCGAGCATCCGCACCTCATATTGATCACCAACGGCGGCAAAGACGACCTGGAAGTCGCGGAACGGCTGGATGGCGTCGCTGCGCACCGCCAACGGCACTTGCATCCCGCCGATGATGATCCTGCCCTTCAACGCCATGCCCGGCCGCCAGCGACCGTCGGGGTTGGGCAGGTCGGCCCGCACCAGCGCGGTGCCGGCGGCGCGGTTGCCTTCGGGGAGAAAGGCGCTGAGTTGACCCGACCCCAGCGGCGCGCCGTCGAGCGTGGTGATCACCACCCGCTGGCCGCCGCGAACCACCTCCAGATCGCGCGGAAAGACGTTGAAGACGACAGTCGTCCGGGTCGGATCGGCGATGACGAACATCGGCTCGCTGCCGGCGACATCGCCAACGTTGGTGGCGCGTTCGAACACGACCCCCGACACCGGCGCGATGACCGAATAGACTTGCAGGCTGTCGTTCGATTCGACTCGCGCCAGCACCTCGCCGGCGCGAACGCGGTCGCCGACCTGTTTCGATACGACCATCACCTTGCCGGGAAAGCGCGCCCTGACCAGCGATCGCGCGCTGGGAGCAAGCTCGACCGTGCCGAGCAGGTCGCGGCTGTCCTCCAGCGTCACCGGCCCGGCGCGTTCGACCATGATGCCGCCTTCGCGGGCGGCGTCGGCGGCGATCCGGGTGCGGCCCTCGTGGTTCTCATAGGCCCATGTGTGGCGCTTGCCGGCGTGGGTCGCGACAATTTCGACATCGAAGCTATGGGGTTCGGTGACGACGCCGTCGCCGGCAAGATAGCCGTCGCCGGGGGCGAATTTGAACTGGTCGACCTTGCCGCCCAGACGCTTCAGCGTCACCGCGAGCTCGACAGCCCTGGGGTCGATCGGCGCGCCATCCAGCGTCGCGAAAGCCCGAAACTGCGGTTCCTGGTTGGTCTCGAAGATCGTCATTTCCACAGCGAAATCACCATCGACGAGCATTCTTCCGCCATTGGGGCCTTTTTCAACCGTTTCCTTGGGCGTTTCGGTGGCGTCCGCCCCGGTCTTGGCGGCAGGTTCGCGGCCACCGGAACAGGCCGCGAGCATCAGCATGGCAAGCAGCGGAACGCCGGCCATCTTCAGTTTTGCGGTCATCAGCGTGTCTCCATTTCGGCGGCGCCGGCGAGCCTGCCGGTCAGCCGGTCGATGCCGGCTTCGGCGGTGCGCAGCGCGGCCAGCGCGGCGAGATAATCATCCTCGGCGGCGATGATGCGGTCGGCGGCGTCCTGCAAGTCGCGAAAGGCAAAGCCGCCGCGGGCATAGCCTTCGCGCACCTGCGCCAGCGCCTTGCGGTGTCGCGGCAGCAAGTCGATGCGAATGGCGGTCGCCGCCGATATTGCCAGGTCGGCGTCGCGGCGCAGGCGGTCGAGCCGGCGCTGCCGGTCGAGCCGCGCCGCCTCGGCGGCAAATTCAGCGCGGGCGCGATCCGCCCTTGCTCGCGCGATGTTGCCCTGGTTGCGATCAAAGCGACCGAGCGGAATGCTGACCGTCGCCACCAGCGCCAATGATTCGGTCTGTTTGATGAAGCGGGTGCCGGCGCCGACCGTCCAGTCCTGCCGGGCCAGCGCCTGTTCATTCGCCAGCACGGCGCCGGCACGGATGACATCGGCCGCGGCGACGCGCGCGTCGATCGGTGAGAGCGCTGCCGTGCGCGGCCGGTCGAGCGGATCGCCCTTGACCTCCAGCCCGTCGCCGCTGCCGCCCCAGAATTGCGCCAGCGCCGCGCGGGCCGCGGTCGCCCGTGTCCGCGCCTGCGACAACGCCAGCGCCGCCGTGGCCACCCGCGCATCGGCGGCCGTTCCGACGAACAGCGGATCGCGCGCCGCCGTCACCCGCCGCCGCGCCTCGGTCGCCAGTCCGCGCTCGATCGCCAGCGCGCGTCCGGCCACCATTACCGCTTCATCGGCGAGCAGCACGTCGCCGAACGCTCGCTGCACCTGTTGGGCGAGATCGAGCCGCAACACGGCGCCGGCGGCCTGGGCGACGGCGATCTCGGCTTCGGCAAGCGCGACCCGCGCGACACGCTTGCTGCCGCGTTCGAGCTGCTGCGTATAGGTGCCGGTGATCTGCGCTTGCCGGAACGTCTGATCGAACGAAGTGCCGGCGAAATTCTCGGCCTCGACGACGATTACCGGATTGGGCCGCACGCCCGCCTGGATGCGCCCGGCACGCGCCGCGTCGACGGCGGCGGCACCGGCCGACAGGTTTGGGGCATTGGCGGCGGCGCGCGCCACCGACTGTTCAAGCGTCAGCGGTTCGGCGAGCGTCGGCACCGCCAACAGGGCCACCGCGACAAGCGCGGCGCACGAGAGGAAAGACATGGAAAAACTCCTGACCTGTCGGAGAACGCAGGGCATGGCACCTGCGCAGGGCGGACAAGGTCAGGCTGTCGGCGGCTCCGGCAGCGGCGGGATCGCCCGCGACGGTGGCATCCGGGCATCGGCGGGAAGGCCCGGCGCGGCTGTGGCGCTGCGCCAACCAACAGCAAGCCCCGCTCCGGTGGTGTTCAACGCCTGCGGGCAATGATGGTGTGACACGTGGCCGACATCATCGGCCAAAGACAGATCATGGTCAGCCTCGACATCATGGTGCGCACTGGCGGCAACGTCGGTCACATGGGCGAAGGCCGCGTCACGATGCCCAAAGGCACCGCCAAGCAGCGTCAGCACGAGCAATAACCTGATCACCATCGATTTCACCAGGCGGGCATTAACAGCGAAACGTGACGCCGTAAATCGGGACAGAAACTTTCGACCACCCTTATCCAGCACGGCGACGCGACGACATAGATGCCTCCATGGGCTGCATTGGCCCGTCTGGCCTGTGGAGAAACCCGCCGCGTCACCGGCCGCAATAGCTGGGCAGCGGGATCGGAGCGGCGGTCTCGCGGTTGCGCCATTCGCCCGTCGGCGTGCGATAATATTGTCCCGTCGGCACCCGCGTCTGGAACAGTTGGCAAGCCGTTGCGGCGCCGACGTCGACCACGGTGACGCCGGTCTTCGACGCCGCCGTATCGGTATACACCGCGCGGCGCTGGATATTGATCTGGGCGACGCGCTTGCCGAGATCGGCATCGCCGGGCACCCTGACGCCCAGATAGCCGTCGCTTTGTTCGCCGATGCTGCCGGCGGCGCGCGCGGCCTCGACGACGGGATCGGCGGCCTGCGCCAAGGCCGGGCCGGCAAAGGCGAAAACGCTTGCAGCGAGAAGGAGGAGGCGCATGGTCGAGTCTCTTGCAGCCATCAGAAAATCGCCGGATTTTTCTTGATCAGGTCCTGGACGTCCTTTTCAAGCCGAATGACGATTTCCTGCTTGATGGTGACGTTGAGGTTGATCTCGATCGGCTTGTCGGGCGCGCGCAGCTGGATACAGCCCGAAAGCGCGGCAGCGGCGATGAAGATCAACAAAACTCTCATGGGCTTTTCCTAGCATGGCCCGGACCAGCGCGCACCATCCATTTCGCGGCGATCATATGCCCTGGCTCAGGGCTCGGGCTTTGCCGTGGGGTCAGGCTTTGCCGTGGAGTCAGGCGTTGTTGTGGAGTCAGGCTTTGCCGTGGAGTCAGACTGGGCGGAACGCAGCAGGCTGCGCGCATCGCTGAACGATGCAACCGTGCCCAGCAGCGCCCGGAATGGCGCGCGCACGGTGATGCCGAACTTGAACGGCAGCGCGTTGGAACGCAGCGGCAGGCCGCCACCGATCTGGACCGGCGCCTGGTTGGTGCCGGCAAAGCTGATCGCGGTGACGAGTTCGCCGTCAAGGTCGCCATCGAGCGCCAGGGTCAGCGCGTGATAGCGCATGCTCCGCAAGGCATCGAAGGCCAGCCGGGCCGCGGCGCCCATGCTGTCCTGGCCAACATCGCCGACATATTGGATCATCCCGCCTTCGGGGCGCGCCGTCAGCAAGCCGCCTTCGATGCGTCCGGAATCGCCGACAAAGACCAGCGGCAGCACGCCATCGAAGCGGCCGGTGGCATTGAGGTTCTTGAGGTCGAAGCGCTGCAGGAACTGCCCCGCATCAAGCCCATCGACGGCAAGGACGAACCGCCGCCTGGCCTCTCCGGCGCGAAAGTTGACCGGCTGCAAGGTCAGCGTGCCGCCGGTAAAGGGCCAGCGCATGGTCTCGATCGCGATCGCATTCGCATCGACGATCTGGAAGCTGGCGACGCCGTCTTCGACCAACACGCCGGGGTTGATCGACGCGATCTTCAGCTGCTGGGCCGGCGGCGTGTGCAAGCGCGGCAGGTCATCGAAATGCAGCGTGCCGTCGATACCGGTCACCGGCCCCAGCGCCGCCGTCGCCAGTGACAAGGCTTCGAAACGGATCGTGCCCGTGCCGGTGACGCCGCCGGCACCGAGGACGAGGTCGGCATGTGAAATCACCTTGCCGTCGACATTGGCGACATAGCCGCGCGCCAGCTCGCTGATCTGTAGCGGCTGCAGCGCCTTCGAAAATGCCAGCACCGAATCGACCTGCGCCGACCCCGTGCCGCTGCCGGTCAGATACACGCCGGTGACGGTGGCGATCGGCGCCAGGCCATCGACAAGCCTGATCATGGCATTGCCGCCGATGCGACCGCCGGTCAGGCCAACGCTGGCGTCGCTGACTTGCAGCGGTGAAAATCGCGGTTTCGGCTTTTGGTCGGTCAATTGCGCGCTGGCCCCGACGAGCGTCAGCGCGCCCGCCGCCAGTTGCCATCGCGCCGCGCCGCGCCGGATGCGGACGGCGGGCAGATCGACCGCGACATCAAAAAAACGCCCGGAACCCGTCCAGCCGGTCGCTGCCCCGGTGACCATGCCCGCCACCGTCGCGTTTCCGGCGATGCCGCCCGACCGCGATCGCAGCACAAGGCCCGGGCTGCGCACGACCGGCCGATCGAGCGTCCCGCCAAGCGAAATCCTTGCCGGTTGGCTGTCGACGGCAAAGGCCCGCCCCGCGGCCAGCCCCTGCAATTTCACCGCACCGACCATGATGTCGCCGGCGATCGCCTTGCCCGCCAGGGTCGACCGGGACGCGCCGGGGGCCGGGCAAAGCCGCGTCGCGAAGCGCCCGAGCGTCAATGAGGCGGTTCGCAGCGATGTTGCCGCGACGTCGGCACAGCCCGGACCGAAAACCATATGGTCGCCCTCAAGGTTGGTGCGAACCGCCAGCCGGAGATCGAGGCCATCGACCCGCGCGCCGCCGAACGCGGTCGAAACGATTGCCCGGCCAGACACGTCGACAAAGCCATTGGCGAGGCGGAAATTGACGCCCGGCACCGCGATCGCCGCCCGGCCGGCGCGCCATGGCTGCACGATAACGACGCCGGCGCCGGTCCAGCCGTCCTTGCCCGGCACCAGCCCGGAAAGCGCGATATGCGCCGACGGCAGCCCGCCCCCGGAAAGCGCGATCGTGCCGTCGATGGCCGTCTGATCCCTGGCCCAGCGTCCAGCGGGGGCGCCGGTAAAATGCAGCAGCGCTCCTCCGGCGCCGCGGACATCGGCGCTCGTCACCGCGATTCGCGGCCGCGAACCCAGCGCCGCCGTAAACCGCGCATCGACAGCAACCGAACGCGACGCAGCGCCAAGCCGTTTGGCAAGCACCGCCGCCAGATCCGGCAAGCCCGGCGCCGACAGCGTCGACAGCGTCGACCGCACGGCGCCCGATGCAACGCCGGTGGCATACAGGCTGCCGTCGATGTTCACCGCCTTGGCCTGTCGCCAGGCAAAGCGACCATCGGCGGCAACGGCTTCGGCCGATTCGCGTGCAGCCGTCGCCTTGATGAGCGACATGCGCCAATCGCCCCGGATTTGCGCGAACGTACCAGCGCCATCGAGCCGCAACGACGACGGGCCCGCGAACCGCAGCGGACCGGCCTCGCCGGCAGGCGCCTGCACGGTGATATCGCCCGAAAGCGAAGCCAGCGTGATCGGCGCCGCCAGGTGAAACGCCCATTGCATCCGGGGCACGCTCGCCGCCGTGCACACCACCCGGCTGACCCGCCCGGCGCCCGAGACGGCGAAATCCCGCGCCGCCGTCGTCACGGTGATGGTCGCCGCGCCAGCGATGCCGCTGCACGTCGCCGATCGCAGCACCGCCGGCGCGGTTCGAACCACGGCCCGAAAATCCTTGTCGAGTCGGCCGCTCGCATCGACCTTGGCCACCACCGGGCCGAACGGCGTCGCGATCAACGCGGTGCCATCGGTCAACACGGTCGAAATTGCCGGAAACCGGAGCGTTCGCGTCGTCGGGATCAACCGATCAAGGCTGCCAAAACTGACGCCATTTTCGCGTATCCGGGCGCGCAAGACCGGCGCCTCCAGGCGCACGGCGGTCACCCGCGGTCCAAAGCCCAACCAGGCCAAGTCGACGCTGACCCGCCGCGCGACAAGGTCGCGGTTGCCGACAGGCCCCAACGCGACGTCGTCGAACACCAGATGACGGCTGTCAGCCTCGGCGACCCGATAGCTCGCAGCGACGCCTTTTTCGTCCAGATATGCCCGGATCACGGCTTCGGTCAGCGGCCGGCGCGTCAGCCAGGGCGCGACAACACCCGCCGCCACGACCACGATGCCAAGCGCGAGCCAACGATGGCGGCGCATTGATGTTGCGAACTGGCTGATTGCGATGTCTTTCCCTGGCGAAATCTTGCGGCCCAGCCGCCGGCGTGCACCAACTGTTACCACCCAAACGCTGGCGCCGGCAAAGTGGCGACCCCATCGGCACCGCATGCACTCGGCCCTCGGGTATCTCACCCCCGATCAGGCCGAGAAAAGCATGACGGGCTAACCCAGGGTGTCCGTGCAAACAGGGGGAAGATCACTCATACTTGCACGCTTTTCGCGATCAAATAGCTGC
>JANNJH010000371.1:0-10286 GCA_031405775.1 Sphingomonadales bacterium
CTTGCGGGCCAGCATGGTATGGGCCTGATCTCTATTGGCGCGACGATGAAGGCCGGGGTTGACGTGCTCGCAATGCACTGGGACGTCGCCGAGGCTCGCGCCAAGGAATGCAACAAGACCGTCAACCGCGACAATTGGCGGCTCGTTGGCCTGATGCATATCGCAGACACCAGGGAACAAGCGATCAAGGACGTCGAATACGGCCTGCGCGAATTCTGCGACTATCTGCAACACACCGCTTCGGTGCCGCAGCTGCTGCCGGTCGGCAACTCGATCGGCGAATACATCGAATGGGCGATGTCGACGGGCGCTGCCGTCATCGGCACCTACAAGGAGGCCATCGAGCAGATCGAGAACCTCCAGCACCTGTCCAACGGCGGCTTTGGCTGCTTCTTGCTGTTCGATCACAATTGGGCGAACTGGGCGGCGAAAAAACATCACTACGAACTGTTCGGCGATTACGTCATCCCGCACTTCAAAAAGACCAACCGCCGCCTGAAGATCAGCGAAACCGCGACCCGGGCTGTGCGCGACGGTCTCGCCGAGGCGCAGATGGCGGCGATCAGTGACTTCGCCGCCAAGCACGCGGCACCGGTCAAGGGCACTGCCGCCGCCAAATAAGAAGGACACAGCGATGACCGTGCGGATTGAAAAGGCGTTTTGCCGCATATGTCTGGGGCATTGCGGGATGCAGCTGACTATCGACGAGGATGATCGCATCGTCGACATTCGCGGCGACAAGGAGCATCCGCTGACGCACGGTTACGCTTGCTTCAAGGGGCTGCAAGCCGAAGAGTCGCACCACGGCACGTCGCGCGTCCGCCAGCCGCTGAAACGCAATGCCGGCGGCGGTTTCGATGTCATTGCGTCGGAGCAGGCGCTCGACGAGATCGCCGAGCGCATCGCGGCGATCATCGCCGAACATGGCCCAGATGCCATCGGCGTGTATTTCGGCAACGGCTCGATCTTCAATTCGACCGCCGTCACCATGCAGGCGCATTTCCTTGAGGCGATCGGCTCCCGGTCGCGCTTCACGTCGTACACCATCGACCAGTCGGCCAAGACCCTGTCGGCCGAGCGCATCGGTTACTGGGCCGGCGGCAATTTGCAGCTCGAGCAATCGGACGTCATTCTGCTGGTCGGCACCAACCCGTTGCTATCGCACGGGCTATTGGGCTTCCTTGCCTCCGATCCGACGCGGTCGCTGAAAGCCGCCAAGGCGCGCGGGCTCAAGTTGATCATCATCGACCCGCGCGAAACCGAGACCGGCCATTATGCCGATGTGGCGATCCATCCCTGGCCGGGGCAGGATTCGGCAATCATGGCGGGGCTGATCCGGATGATCCTAATCGAGGGCTGGGAAGACCGGGATTTCTGCGCCCGCTATGTCGGCGAGACGGCGATGACAGCGCTGCGCCAGGCGGTCGAACCGTTCACCGAAGCGCTGGTCGAGGCGCGCGCCGGACTGCAACCCGGCGACCTGCGCCGCGTCGCCACCGTGTTCGCCCGCGACGCCAAACAGGGCGCCGCCTACACCGGGACCGGCCCGAGCATGGCGCCGCATTCCAATCTGATGCAGCACATGGTCGATTGCCTGAACGTCGTTTGCGGGCGCTTCACGCGCGCCGGCGACACGGTGATCAGCGTCGACATGATGACCCCGCCCACCGCGTTCCGCGCCGAGGTCGTGGCGCCGTCGCGGGCTTCGTGGAAGTCGGCCCCCAGCCGTATCCGCGGCGTCGGCACGCTGGCTGGCGAAAAGACCACCGGCACCCTCGCCGACGAAATCCTGACGCCCGGCCCCGAGCAGGTGCGCTGCCTGATCTCCTGCGGCGGCAACCTTGCCAATCTGATGCCCGACCAGGCGAAGATGGCGCGCGCCTTCGCCGCGCTGGACCTCAAGGTTTCGGTCGACCCGTTCATGAGCAATTCGGCACGGCTGGCCGACTATGTCATCCCGCCGACGATGCAGTACGAACGCGCCGATCTGCCGGTCAGCGCCTATGGCTTCGCGTTCTTTCCCAAACCCTGGGTGGCCTATGCCCCGGCACTGCTCAAGCCGCCGCCGGGTTCGGACGTCATCGAAGAATGGTATTTCTTCTGGGCAATCGCCAAGCGGCTCGGCAAGACCATCCGGTTCGGCGACGTGGCGCTCGACATGGAGACGCCGCCGACGACCGACGAACTGCTGGCGCTGCGGGCCCAGCATCCGCTGGCACCGCTCGACGAAATCAAAAAGCATCCGTCGGGCCGGCTGTACCTCGAAGCGCAGGGCGTGGTGCTGCCGCCGCGTCCGGAAGCGACCGCAACCTTCGACGTCATGCCGGACGATGTCGCGGACGAGCTCGTCGAACTGCTCGGCGAGGCATCGAACCGTGCCGGCCACCAGAGCCACGGTCGCACCTTCAGCCACCTGCTGTCGACGCGGCGGATGCGCAACTTCTACAACAGCATCGGCATGTATCTGCCGACGACGCGCAAGCGCGATCCGTACAACCCGGCGTACATGAACCCGGCCGACCTTGCCGACCGCGGTCTGGTCGATGGCGACCGCATCGCCATCGATTCGGACCATGCGCGGATCATGGCGATCGTCGCCGCCGATCCGACCGTGCGGCGGGGCGTCGTCTCGATGGCGCACGCCTGGGGTGGCCTGCCGGGCGAGAGCGTCGACATCGCCACCCACGGTTCCTCGACCAACCGACTGATCAGCACCGACCGCGATACCGATCCGGTAAACGCCATGCCGCGCATGTCGGCGATCCCGGTCAACATCGTGCCGCTGCCCAACAGCGAGGAACCGATGACGGCGGCATAGGGTTCCTCGTCGCCCTCCCCCTTGCGGGGAGGGTTGGCGTCATCCCCGCCGCGCCTGCGTCCCGTAAACGGCGCGCACCACGGCGTCTTCGAGCTGGTTCGTCGCCCCGGCTTCCTCGATCGTCCGCATTGCATCAAAGCCGCGAAGCGCCAGATGCGTCGGCCTGCCGCCTTCGACCATGACGAAGCTATCGTCGATGGCGTAGGCGGCGAACGCCCCACCGGAATCGCCGACGACCTGCGCCAGCGCCGCGGTGGCCCGGTTGGCATCGGTCCATACCCCGTGCAGCACCCCGACAAAGCGTCGCCCGGCACCACCGTCGTCGACATCCGTGGCGTTCCACCCGGCCGGGTCGCCACTGGTCAGGTCATGGACGGCGAGCGTCAGCAACCCGTCGCTCGCCAGGCTCGCGGCGATGTCGTCGAGGCTCGCCGCCGTCCCCGCCGGCACGGTGACGAAAAACCCGGCGCCAGCCGGCGCGTCGCCGGAGACGACGATCCGGCTACCGCCCGCTTCGAGGTTGAACAGCAGTGCCCGCCTGAAGACATTCTGTTCGTCGCGATGGATGTGCCGGGTGATCTCGCTCTCGATCAGTCCGGCACGGTCGGCGGCATTGGCATAGGTAACAACGGCGAAGCCCTCGAACGGTTCGGGGCTGCGCGACCCGATGCCGGGGAGCGCCGTCACATGGTATTGCGTGTAGGTCTCGAACCCCGGAATCCGCGCCGCCATGACGCCGTGCACGTCGCGCCAATAGCGCGTGAACAGCGAGCGCGTGATGCCCGGCTTGCGCTCGATCAGCGCCACCGTCGTCACACGGTCCACAGCGCGCCTTCGACCGGCAGGATCGCGCCCGACAGATAGGCCCCGGCACGCGAGGCGAGGAAGATCACCGCGCCGCCAACATCCTCCGCGCTGCCGAGCCGGTGCGCCGGGATGCCCTCGATCATCTGCTCCCTCAGGCCGGGGACGGCGGCAAAAAAGCCGTCGGTCATGTCGCTGGGGAAGAAACCCGGCGCGATGGCGTTGACGGTAATGCCGCGCCGCGTGAGATCGGCGGCCAGCATGCGCGTCAGCTGGTGAATGCCGGCCTTCGACGCGCCATAGGCATAGGCGCTGCTGCTTTTCGCCCACAGCCCGGCGATCGAGCCGATGTTGATGACCCGCGCCGGATCTCCCGGTGCGGCGGCGGCTTCGAGTTGCGGCAGCAGCTGCTGGGTCAGGAAGAACGGCGCGCGAAGGTTGACCGCCAGGTCGCGGTCCCAGCTCGCATCGTCGGCCGCCTCGACTGGCGCCGCGCTGAACACGCCGGCGTTGTTGACGAGGATGTGGAGCTTGCCCGTCCGCGCCTGCACCGCCTCGGCGGCAGCCCTGACGCCGGCCATGGTCGACAGGTCATGGGCGTGGAAGCTGCAGCGGCCATGCTCGGCGAGGCCGGCGGCGAACGCCTCGCCCTCGGCGGCCGAGCGTGAGACGACATGGACGTCGGCCCCGGCGCGGACCAGCGCCGTCGCGATCATCGCGCCGATGCCCTTTGCCCCCCCGGTCACCACCGCCACCTTGCCGGCGACCGAGAAGAGTTCGTCGTAGATGCTGCTCATGCCGCTGGCGCCTTGGCGATGTTGACCACCTGCAGCGCGGTATAGGCATACAGCCCCTCGCGGCCGCCTTCGACGCCAAGGCCCGATTGCTTGTGCGCGGGGAACGGCAGCGCCGGATCGAGCGCGCAATGCTGGTTGATCCAGACCGTGCCGCTTTCGAGGCGGTGCGCCACGGCGGCGGCGGCAGCGGTGTCGCGCGACCAGACCGATGCGCCAAGGCCATAGGGCGAGGCATTGGCGCGGGCGACGACGTCGTCGATGTCGGTGTAGCGGATGATCGGCAGGACGGGGCCAAACGCTTCCTCGTCGACCACTGCCGCGCCGTCGGTCACATCGCGGACGACGGTCAGCGGAATGAAATAGCCAGGCCCGTCGCGGCGGTCGCCGCCGGCGATGATGCGGCCGTTGGCGCGGGCATCGTCGATATACGCCAACACCTTTTCATACTGCGCGCGGTTCTGGACCGGACCGAACTGCACCGCCGGATCGGCTCCGTCGCCGACAGGACAAGCGTTGGCGAGCGCCGCGACCTGCTCGCAAACCGCGTCGTACAGGCTGTCGTGGACGTACAGCCGCTTGATGACGGCGCAGACCTGACCGCTGTTGAAGAAGGCGAGGCCGAACAGCGCCGGAGCGATGGCCGCCGGGTCGGCGTCGGCCAGCACGATCGCCGCGTCGTTGCCGCCAAGTTCGAGTGTCAAGCGTTTCAGCGACGGGGCGGCGGCGGCCATGATGGCACGGCCGGTCGGGGTCGAACCGGTGAAGGCGACCTTGGCGACGTCCGGGTGACTGACCAGATGGGCCGACGCCGCGTTGCTCGTTGACACGATATTGACGACACCGCGCGGCACGATGCCGGCGATCAGTTCGCCGAGGCGCAGCGTCGTCAGCGGCGTCGTCGGCGCCGGCTTCACCACCAGCGTGTTGCCGGCCATCAGCGCCGGAGCAATCTTGTTGGCGGCAAGGTACAGCGGTGCATTCCACGGCACCACCGCCGCCACGACGCCGAGCGGCTTGCGGTGCAGCTCGACGCGGCGCGACGCTTCGTCGGCGACGACTTCGGGGTCGAGGCGCTGGGTGGCGTAATAGTCGAGATACTGGCGGGCGAGGCCGACCTCGAACTCGGCGACCGGAATCGGCCGGCCGGTTTCCTTGACGAGCAGCGCCGCGAGTTCCGCGGCGTTGTCGGCGATGACCTGCGAAATGGCGGTGACCAGCGCGCCGCGCTCCTCGAACGAGGTCAGCCGCCAGCTTGTGTAGGCCGCGGCGGCGGCCGCGACCGCGCGGTCGATCTCGGCGTTACCGCCCTCCGGCACCTGCGCGATCACCGTCTCGTCGACCGGGTTAATGACGTCGGTGTTGGCCGGCGCGCCTACCATTTCGCCATCGATCAGCATTGCATATGTCATTTGACTCTCCCCGGTAGGACGCCGCGGGCCGGTTCACCCGGCTTGCGCGACCAAAAGATGTTCGGGCGGACTGGCCGCCCCGGCAGCGTGGAACCTGGCAAGCACCTGCGCCTCCAGCGCGCGGACCTTGTCGACATTGGCGTGCTTGATGTGACCAAAGCCGCGGATCTGTGCCGGCAGCCCGGCGAGTTCGACCGCCGCTGCATGGTTGGCGGGGCTCAGCGCGTCGGCGACCGTCGTCATCTGGCGTTCGTAGGCGTCGATCAGGTCACGCTCCATGCGGCGTTCGGCAGTCCGGCCGAACGGGTCGAACGCCGTGCCGCGCAGGAACTTCAGCCGCGCCAGCAGGCCGAAGGCGCCGCCCATCCAGGCGCCGAACTCGCGCTTCAACAGCTCGCCCGTGGCGGCATCGCGCTTGGCGAACAGCGGTGGCGCGAGGTTGTAGCGCAGCCGGGCACCATCGGCGAAGCTGGCGCGCAGCTGCGCCTTGAACGCCGGGTCGCTGTGCAGCCGGCCGACCTCATATTCGTCCTTATAGGCCATCAGCTTGGCGAAGTTGCGGGCGACGGCGACGGCCAAGGTCGTCGTGCCGGGCAGGATCGCCGCCTCCACCGCCGCCACCCGCTCGACCAGCTGCTGGTAGCGCGTCGCATAGGCGGCGTTCTGATAGGCAGTGAGCAGGTCGGTGCGGTGCGCGACGATGTCGGCGAGCGCGGTCAACGGCTTGAAGCCGGTGTCGATGCGGTTCTCCGCCGCCGCCGCCTCGACGCGCGCCGGATCGACCGCCAGCAGCCGGCCGAGGTTGAAGGCCGATGTGTTGAACGGGATCGACACGGCGTTGATCTCGACGGCGCGCAGGATAGCGGCGGGCGACACCGGCAGCAGGCCGAGTTGCGACGCATAGCCGAGCATGAACAGGTTGGCGGCGATGGTGTCGCCGAGCAACGCCAGGCCATAGCCTGTCGCATCGACGGCGTGCAGGCGGTCGGGTCCGGCGAGCTTGCCCAGCCGGCCGATCAACAACCCCTCGTCGAGCGTCAGGTCGGGGTTGCGCTGGAACGCCGGCGTCGGCGAGATGCGGGCGTTGACGACGACGCGGGTCTTGCCTTGGGCCAGCGTCACCACGGCCTCCTTGGCCAGTGCCGCCACCGCATCGAAGGCCAGTGCCAGATCGGCCTCGCCGGGCCCGAGCTTTTGTGCCCCCAGATCGGCGGTCGTGGCGGCGATCCGCACATGGCTGAACACCGCGCCATTTTTTTGGCTGAGCCCGGTCATGTCGAACACCGAACAGGCCTTGCCCTCAAGGTGCGCGGCCATCGCCAGCAGCGCGCCGATGGTGACGACGCCGGTGCCGCCGATGCCCGACACCATGATGCCGTAACTGCCGTCGACCGGCACCAGTGACGGTTCAACAAGCTCGCCGAGACCCGCGCCGCTGAGCGAGGATTTCTCCGGCTTGCGCGGCTCGGCACCCAGCACGGTGATGAAGCTGGGGCAGAAGCCCTTGACGCAGCTATAGTCCTTGTTGCAGCTCGACTGGTCGATCTGGCGCTTGCGGCCGAGTTCGGTTTCCTTGGGCCAAACGCTGACGCAGTTCGATTTCACCGAACAGTCGCCGCAGCCCTCGCAGACCGCGGCATTGATGAACATCCGCTTGGCGGGATCGGGGAACTTGCCGCGCTTGCGGCGGCGGCGTTTCTCGGCGGCGCAGGTCTGTTCATAGACGATGACGGTGACGCCCTTGACGCCCTGCATCTGACGCTGGACCGCATCATAATTGTCGCGGTGGTGGACGGTGACGCCCTCGCCGAGGCCGCTGTCCTTGTCGTAAAGCTCCGGCCGGTCGGTGACGACGACGCAAGCGGCGACGCCTTCGGCCAGCACCTGCCGGGTAATGTCGCCGGGAGTCAGCGGGCCGTCCACCGGCTGCCCGCCGGTCATCGCCACGGCGTCGTTGAACAGGATCTTGAAGGTCATGTTGACCTTTGCCGCGACCGCGCCGCGCACCGCCAGCAGGCCGGAGTGATAATAGGTGCCGTCGCCCATGTTCTGGAAGATGTGCGGCACGTCGCTGAAGTGGGCGAGGCTGTACCAGTGCGCGCCCTCGCCGCCCATCTGCGTGTTGGGCAGCATCGCCGGGCCGGAATACATCGCCATGGCGTGGCAGCCGATGCCCCCGGCAGCGATGCTGCCTTCGGGAAAACGCGTCCCGGTGCTGTGCGGGCAGCCCGAGCAGAAATAGGGTGAGCGCGCCGCGTCGGCGGGTTTCAGCGCGGCGATCGTGCCCATCTGGCGCGTCAGGCGCGCGGCGGTCTCGGTCAGCGCCTGCGGTGCCGCGCCCAGCCGGCGCAGGCGCTCGGCGATGACCAGCGCCAGCTGGATCGGTTCGAGCTGTTCGTCCGACGGGATCATGAAGACGCCATCCTCGTCGGTCTTGCCGATGATGCGCGGCGCGCCGGGCCGGCCATAGAGCAGCGCCTTGGCCTGATTCTCGACGAAAGGCTCCTTCTCCTCGATGATCAGCAATTCGGCGTGGCCCGCGGCGAACGCGAACAGGCCCTCGCGCTCGACGGGATACATGCAACCGAGCTTGTAGAATGACAGCCCCAGCGCCGCCGCATCGTCGATCTCGAGCAACTGCAGCGCCTGCACGACGTCCTGCACCGCCTTGCCGGTCGACACGATCCCCAGCCGGCGCTGCGGCGCATCGATCAGCAGCTTGTCGATGCCGTTGGCGCGGACGAACTTTTCAACCAGCGGCCAGCGGTAGCGCTTGGCAATGATTTCCGACTGCACGCGGTCGAGATGGGTCGGGTAATTGTGGAATCCGGTCGGCGGCGCGGCACCGCGATCGGGGAGCACCGGGGGGTTGCGGCCGCGGGGGATCTCCACCGTCATCGTCTGTTCGAGGGTTTCGTTGGTCAGCTTGAAGCCGGTGTAGAGCCCGGTGTAGCGCGACATCGCCCAGCCGAGCAGGCCGAGGTCGAGCATGTCCTGGACGTTCGACGGGGCGAGGATCGGCATTCCGGCGTGCATCAGCGCGCCCTCGCTCTGGTGCGCGACCGTCGAGGATTTGCCCGAATGGTCGTCGCCGGCGACAATCAGCACGCCGCCATTGGGGTGCGAACCTGCCATGTTGCCATGTTTGAACGGATCGCCCGAACGGTCAACGCCCGGACCCTTGCCGTACCAGATCGCGAAGACGCCGTCGCGATTGGCCCCCGGCACCGTCGCCAGCATCTGGGTACCCCAGACCGCGGTCGCCGCCAAATCCTCGTTGACGCCGGGCTGGAAGATTATGTCGTGGCGCGCGAGGTGCGCCTTGGCGCGCCACAATTCCTGGTCGTAGCTGCCGAGCGGCGAGCCGCGATACCCTGAGATGAACCCGGCGGTGTTGAGCCCGGCTTGCCGGTCGATCTCGCGCTGCAGCATCGGCAGCCGCACCAGCGCCTGCGTTCCGGTCATCAGCACGGTGCCGTCGGCGATCACATATTTGTCGTCGAGAGAAACGTCACGCATCGGCAAACTGTCCTGAAATCGGCGCGTCATCGCCGTGGTAGGCGGCGTTGTGGTCGACAAGATAGGCGGCAAAGCACGTCGCGAAATCGGCCAGCACGATCCTGGAACTGGCGCGATCCCGCATCAAGGGCCACCAATCACCGAGCGTACCGATCTCCTCGACGATCGACCGGCCATAGACGATCCGCGTTACGCGGTCGCAAACATCGAAGTTGTAAAAGGCGAACAGGTCGGCCGTGCCCGGCGCCGCGCCGAACAGGAACGGCGACGGCTGCATCAGGCGGGCGAGCGCGGCTGTCGCCCGGTCGAGCGTGGCGCGCACCGCCGCCACCGTCGCCGGCGGGTTGACGCCGTCGGCGAAAACGCCGGGGAACAGGCTGCGCGCCGGGGCCTCGACATACATCTGGATGATGTTGACGATCTGCCGCGAGCGGGCGCGGTCGGCGACATCGGCGGGACGCAGCGCGGCGTCGGGATACGCATCGTCGAGATATTCGAGGATGGCGACTGTCTCGGCGAGCCAGCCGTGCGGGGTTTCCAGCACCGGAATCTTGCCCATCGGGCTGATGGCGAGGAAACCGGCGTCCTGGCTGGCGCGCGTGTCGACGAAATCGAAATCGAGGCGCTTTTCGATCAGTGCGGCGCGGACGATGTTGACATAGTTGCTGACCGCATAGCCGTGCAGGCGCAGGGGGCTCATCAGGTCCGGCCATCGGCGGAACGCGGCGGGCCCAGGTCGAAGATCTTGCCGGGATTGAGGATGAAATTGGGGTCGAACAGCGACTTGAGCTGCGCCATCAACTGCAACTCCTCAGGAGCGCGGCTGATCGCCAGCCAGGGCTTTTTCTCCAGCCCGATACCGTGCTCCGCCGATACCGAACCGCCATAGGCACGCAGCGGTTCATAGACGCACGCCTCGACGCCGT
Source organism: Sphingomonadales bacterium (assembly GCA_031405775.1). Classification (GTDB taxonomy): domain Bacteria; phylum Pseudomonadota; class Alphaproteobacteria; order Sphingomonadales; family Sphingomonadaceae; genus Sandarakinorhabdus. The sequence goes on from JANNJH010000371.1 coordinate 10,274, forward strand.
GGCGGTCATCGGG
>JANNJH010000372.1:0-14645 GCA_031405775.1 Sphingomonadales bacterium
AAGGGCAGATTCCCACGCGTTACGCACCCGTGCGCCACTAGACCCGAAGGTCTCGTTCGACTTGCATGTGTTAGGCATGCCGCCAGCGTTCGTTCTGAGCCAGGATCAAACTCTCAAGTTCATGATCGAACCTTGATACCGGACTGGCGAACCAACCCGAAACCAAAGCTCGTTTTAGGAGCTTATCTGTCTGCACAACGTTCAACTAGCAATTTCGAGCCCAGGACCGAAGTCCTGAAGTCGATGGTACTATGTGGTAACGTTAAAGACATATAAGCGACGTGTTTAACCACCCTTACCGGACCCTAAATTGCCCGGGGAGTGGACCGCCGCCCACATGTCCCTTCATTCAACCTACAATGAGAAAGAGCGTCGCTGATCGTTCCCCTGTTTTACCAGGTTCCTGACCAGTGATTTTTTCCGAACCGCTGCGACAAGTCCCGGAGGACCTTGCTACTGGCGACAGGGGCAGCTTTTAGGCCGCTCGAAATTCCCTGTCAACAACTTTCTTTCAGATTTTTTCCGGATAATCCGGTTTCCATCGAAAGCCCCGGCACCGCGACATCTGTTCAACCCCTTGAAGTAAGGGGCGAAACGTCCGCCGCTGCTGGTCTGGCTGGCGAAGCACCGAAGTGCTCGTCGGCCGGGAGTGGTCATCTAGTCGGGGGGTCCGGACGGCGCAACCCTTAAATGCCATTCGATGACGTTTTTTTGACCGTCTCCTTGGTAAACGCCCGCTTTGACCTTGGAATTTACCCCCTGCGGAGCCCGGACAAATCGCGCCGCCCGCCCGAATCGCGGCAGAATCACCCCGGTTTCGCGCTGATCAGCTGGCAATATAGGCCTTCATCGCCCGCGCTTCCGATTCGGCTTCCTCGATCCGCGCCTTCACCAAGTCGCCGATCGACACCAATCCGAGGATCCGGCCGTCCTCGACAACCGGCAGATGCCGGAAACGCCGGTCGGTCATCGTCTCCATGGCCTGGACGACGGTTTCGCCGGGTTTGGCGGTGACCACCGGCGACGACATGATATCGCCCGCCCTTGCCACGAGAATCGCCGCGCCATGGGTATGCAGCCCGGCGCAAATGTCGCGCTCGCTGACCAGCCCGGCGATCGCGCCGTTCGCCAGCACCAGCACGGCGCCGATGCGATTGGTGTAAAGCAGTTCCGCGATGGCGCTTACGAGCGTATCAGGTGTTACGGAAACCAGCGGCTTCTTGCCGGTCAGAATCGATCCGATCACGACGTCCTCCCCAAATAGACGCCCATGGCGTCAACCGAAGCAATCATCGCGCTTTTTGCGCTGGAAGGCAAAGCATGAACCCGGTCTCGCGCCCCCCTGCCTTATCGGCCCGACGCCGCGACGGCGATCACTGGCGCCGCTTCCGCCGCCTGATGCTGTTGATGACGGTTGTCGCGCTGGGCACCGCCGGGTTGGCAGTGTGGCGGATGCGTGCCGATGGCGTGCCCTTCCACCTGCATTTCGTCATCGCGATGGGTGGCGGCATCGTCATCACGCTGCTGCTCGCCGGCGCGCTGATGGGTCTGGCGTTCGTTTCGAATCGCTCGGGCCATGACGAGGCCGTCAGCGCGGTCGACGACGAGGACTGATCTTTCACGAGTCGCGGCGCGTGAACCGGACATATTACGCCGGGTCGGTCAGGCCGAGCCCTGTCGTATAGGACCGGCTTGTCGACCGGGTGCCGTTAAGGCCACGGGCGGTCGACGCGTCCTCGCGCCCATGAGCCATTCTTGTCGCCCCGGGGTTCGTTGCTCAGCGAGCAGCATAATCGGCGCGCCGTGCGGGTCGCCATCGGCCCGCTGGCATGGTCGACGCGGCGACCATGCCAGGAACCAGTACGACGCGAGCGATCAGCCTTCGACGGGCAGAACGTCGACAATCTTGCGCGGCCGGCCGCGACGCCGCGGTGCCACGGCTTCGCCCTCGACCGCGACGGGCGGCGGCGCAACCTCGACGGCAACAGGCGTGGGCGCAACGACGGATGATTCGCGACGCGGTGCCCGTGGGGCAGGTTCGACACGAACCGCGACGCCGTCGGCTTCGACCGGACGGCTGGCGCGCAGCGTCGCTGGACCCGGCAAGCCCGGAATCGGGCCTTCGCCCATGGCCGCCGCTTCGACATAGGCCGCACGCGGCGTATCGGGCCGGCGTTCAGCGCGTTCAGGGCGCTCGCCGCGCTCGCCGCCACGGCCGCCTTCGGGCGTGCGCCCAGCTTCGTTGCTACGCCCAGCTTCGTTGCTACGATTGCCGTCCGCATTGCCATCGCGGTTGCGATTGCCGCTCCACGGCTGGCGATCGCGGTTGCCCTCGCCGTCACGGCGTGGCTCACGCTGGCCGGCGTCGCGGCGCGGTTCGCGCTGGCCTGCATCGCGGCTGGCGTCACGGCCCCCATCGCGGTTGCCGTCGTTCTCGCGGCGCGGTTCGCGGTTGCTGTCGCGGGAATTGCGTTCGCGGTTGGGATTGGGACGATCTTCGCGCCAGTTGCCGCGATTGTCATCGCCGCGCGGTTCGGACCGAGCATTATTGTTGCGGTCGTCACCGCGGGCGTCGTTGCGGTCGTCGTTGCGGTCGCCACCGCGGGCGTCACCCCGGTCATCGTCGCCGCCACGCGTCGCTTCGCTGCGATCGTCGCCGTCATCGTCGTCGTCGCTGTCGACGTCATCGCTGCCACCGGCATAACCGGTGCTGTCGTCGTCGAACGATTCGCGACCGCGCTGGCGGCCCGGCTCGGGCTGCTTGTCGCGATAATCGCCGAGCACGCGATAATAATGGTCGGCGTACTGGAGATAATATTCGGCGGTCACCCGGTCGCCGACCTGCTGGGCATCGCGTGCCAGGGCGCGATATTTCTCCAGCAACTGGCTGGCGTTGCCGCGCTGGCGGTTGTCGAGCCGGCTGCCATAATTGCCGCCGCCGCCCATCTGCTGCGGGCGCGGGCCAGTGTTGCCGCCGCGGCGTCGCCGGTTCTGGTTGTTTCTGATCAAGTTGGCGTCCCCGTATTCACGGACGGCGTGAGCCGCGATGCTGGCAATGTTCGACCCTGGCGTCCGGCTTTACGCTTGCGGGGTTCCTCCAGTATCTTGCTGGAGTCCGCCGCCGCCGAACCTTCAATTTCGAAGGGTGAAGGATATGATCCACTCCACCTGCGCTTTGTCTAGCCGCGATTGCGGCGGCTTCCAAGCGAAAAAGGCGACAGCCATCGTTTCTGCGCTCGCGCGCCACCAATTCATACCAGCGAACAACGAAATCGCGACGACCAACAGAGTCATATCGGTCATGGCGCGTCCTATCGGCGATATTGCAGCGGCAGCGCGTCGGGCTTGAGGTCGCGATAACGATCACGCAATTGCGTCTGCCGCGATGTCATCGGCTGCTGGACGCCGTCGATCAGCACCGCCACCGGCGCCGACGTCAATTCGAACGGATCGCCATCCCAGACCACGACGTCGCCGCGCTTGCCGACTTCGAGCGTGCCGACATCGGTCATCCCGAAGATCTGCGCCGGCGCCCGGGTGATCGCCGCCAGCGCCTGGCCGCGGGTCAACCCGACACCGCCGGGAACAGCGGCCTGCGCCACCGCATTGCCGGCAAAATACGGCAGGTTGCGCGCCTGCGATCCCGAATCGCCACCAAAGATGCCGAACCCGACGGTGACTCCCGCCGCCACCAGCCGCCCGACATTCGACCGCGTCGAGGCAAGGGTCTCGAACCTGTCGGGCAGGTCGAACAACGGCAAGGTGACGACCGGCACCTTGGCCGCGGCGATCCTGTCCGCCACCATCCAGCCTTCGCGCGCGCCGATCAGGATGATGCGCAGCCTGGGGAATTCCACGCGCAGGCCGAGCACGGCGGTGATGTCGCTGGCGCGCTCGGCGTGGATGACCGCCGGGACGCGGCCCTCGACGACGGCGACCAGCGCCGCCGCGTCGAGCCGCTTGATCAGCGAATCCTTGTCGCGCCCCGAATCGAACCCCGCCGGGTTGCGGGCATAGCGCCGGGCCTCGTTGAAACCATTGTGCAAATTGAGCCACGCCGCCGGGCGCGAACCGCCGGCAGCGCGCGCGCCATCCTCGCCAAGCTCGATGAACTGAAAGGCGCGGGGGCGGACAAGCGTGTCGCCGTCCGCCGCGAGGCTGATGATGGCGCCCTGCCCGGCAAAGATTTCCGAGGTGATCTCGGGTCCGACAACAGCGCGAGTGACGCCGCCAATCCGGTTGACGGCGATCGGCGGCGACATCGGGTTGATCGCCGGCGCCACGTCGAGCGCGGCGTTGAACGGCGGCGTTGAACGGCGACGTGCGGGCGCTGGCGTCGTTGGTCTGGCGGACGCCCTCGACTTCGACGATGCCGAGCGTCGACATGGCGGCGATCAGCCCCGGCGTCACATATTTGCCGGTGGCGTCGATGACGACGGCGCCCGCCGGCACCGCCAGCCCCTGCCCGACAGCGACAATCCTGCCATCGCGAATGATGATGGTGCCACCGGCGATGACAGCGTCACCCACCGCCGTCGCCACGGTGCCGCCGGTGATGGCGATGGTGGCGCTGGTGGCGCTGGGGGCGCTGGTCGCGGCACTCGCCGACAGCAGCGCCGCCAGGATCAACGAAATCCGCTTCATTTCGGATCTCCAGCGCCAGCCTGGCCAAGCTCGAAATCCGCCATCGGCCGGTGCCTCGCATCGGCCCAGTCGTACATCACGGCGCCGTCGATCCAGACTTTTTCGGGCCGCGAATAGACCGAGAAGGGGTTGCCGTTCCACAGCACGACATCGCCCATCTTGCCGGGCTCAAGACTGCCGGTCTTCTTGTCGATCCCCAGCCCCTTTGCCGGGTTGCGCGACAGCCAGGTCCAGGCGTGTTCGGGCGTGATCCCCAGCCCCATGCGGTTGCCCGCCGCCATGGCCTTGGCGGCTTCCTGGTTCAGCCGCTGGATGCCGTTGGGGTCGTCGCTATGGACGATGGCGCAGGCACCGGCATGATCGACCAGCGCGATATTCTCGCGGATGCCGTCATAGCTTTCCATCTTGAAGCCATACCAATCGGCCCACATGGCACTGCAAATGCCCTCTTTCGCCAGCAAATCGGCGATCTTGTAGCTTTCGACGGCATGGTGGAACGCCGTCACCTTATAGCCGAACTCTCGGGCCATCGCCATGACATTGGCCATCTCGTCGGCGCGATAACAGTGGTTCTGCACAAGGATTTCGCCATCGAGCACACCCACCAGCGTGTCCTTGGCCAGATCGCGGCGCGGCGCATCGGTCGGCCTGGCGGTCCCGGCCTTGGCGCGGCGGGTATAATCATCCCATTTGCGCTTGTATTCGACAGCATCGGCCCAAGTCTGGCGGGCATGGGCGATATTGCCCATCCGCGTGCTCGGCATCTGGTTCCTGCCGCCATAGAAGCGCTTGGGGTTCTCGCCGCACGCCATCTTCAGGCTATAGGGTGCGCCGGGAAACTTCATGTCCTGGACGGTGCGGCCAAAGACAGTCTTCAGCGTCGTGCCGCGCCCGCCGAACAGGTTCACCGATCCCGGCAGCACGTGAAAACTCGTCACGCCGCCGGCCAGCGCCCGCGCGAACCCGGCATCCTGCGGCCACACCGAATGTTCGGCCCAGACCTCGGGCCGCGCCGGGCCGGTCGCCTCGTTGCCGTCGCTGACCGCGTCGACCTGCGGGCTGGGATAAGCCCCGAGATGGCTGTGGATATCGATGATCCCCGGCGTCACATATTTGCCCGCCGCGTCGATGACGGTCGCGCCCGCCGGCACCGCCACATCGGCACCGATTTCGGCGATGACGCCGTTTTCGATGCGCACCGCGCCGGGGCTGAACTTCTTGCCGGTGCCGTCATAGACGACGGCGTTGCGGATCACCGTCGTCACCGACGGCCAGGCGCGATAGGTCGACGGCCAGGGATCGGACGGGATACTGACGATCTCGACGGGCTTGCCCGCGGATTGCGGCGGCGGCGCCTTGGAGGCAGTGCCCGGCGGCGGCGCCTTGGCCGCGCAACCGGCGACGAGCAGCAGCGCCGCCAGAAGGTGAGACCGCGTCAATGCCAAGCCCGCATCAATGCCAAACTCGCATCAATGAACGCCATGCATCCAGCGGCGCAGCAACGGCGACAGCGCCAGCAGGAAGACGCCGATACCGACCGCCCACCAGCCGATCAGGCTGAAGACCCCGACATAGGTATCGAGACTGACCCTGAGATTGGTGACCTGCCCGCCGACGGTTTCAACGCTGGCGAACTGCGCGACGATGCCGCCGACATATTGCGCCATGGCGCTGGCCAGGAAGAACACCCCCATCATCATGGCGACAACCCGCGCCATCGACAATTTGGTGATCATGCTGAGCCCGACCGGCGACAGGCACAATTCGCCGATGGTCTGGATGAAGTACAGCCCGGCCAGCCAGAACAGCCCGACCTTGAAATCCGGCCCGGCAAAGCGCGTGCCAAAGACCAGGAACAGGAAGCCGGCGCCGACCATCAACAATCCGATGGCGAACTTTACCGGCGTCGAGGGTTCGAGCCCGCGCTTGCCCAGCCACACCCACAAGACGCTGAACAGCGGTGCGAGGATGACGATGAACAGCGGGTTGAAGATCTGCGCCTGCCCGGCCGGCATCAGATAGCCGCCGATCTGCCGGTCGGTGTTGCGATCGGCAAAGAAGGTCAGCGACGACCCTGCCTGTTCGAACAGCGTCCAGAATACCACGGTGAAGACGACAAGGATCACCGCCACCACCATGCGGTGGAATTCCTCGCGGCTCCCGGCCCGCCACGCCCAGATCGGGATGCCGATGACCGCAACCGTAAAGATGCCGAACAGCACCTTGCCGAGCAGCGGCAACGACGCGAAATAGCCGATGATGCCGGCGCCGCTTTTCGCCGCCGCCGCCGCCGCTTCGGCGCTGACCATCGAGTTTTGCAACAGGAACCATGCCAGCGGGATCGCCGCGAGACCGCTGATGATCAGCAAGCTCGTCGTGCGCCTGGTGGCGCCGGCGGGTGGCTCGCCATAGCCTTGAAGACGCCCGCCATCGAACTGGAACAGCGCCCAGGCGATAAACATCCCCGCCGCCGCCAGCCCGAAGCCCGCCCACCAGCCGAACCACAGCGCCAGCAATGGCGCAAAGAACTGGCTGATCATCGAACCAAGGTTGATGCCCATGTAGAAGATGGTGAAACCGGCGTCGCGGCGGTGATCGCCGGCGCCATAAAGGCTGCCGACGATCGTCGAGATATTGGGCTTGAAAAAGCCGTTGCCGATGATGACGCACGACAGCGACGCCAGCATCAGCGTCACGAAGAATTCGCTGCGCTCGCCGCCGCTGGTGAAGCCGCCCTTGGCGATGCTGGCGGGCAGCACCGATCCGTCGCTGCCATCGAGCCTTACCGAGCCATCGTCCTGGCCCTTGATCTCGAAACGCTTGTCGCCGGCGACGACGAACTGTCGGCTGCTTTCGCCGCTTTTCTCGACCCGGACTTCATAGCGTTGGCCACCGGTTTCAAAGAACGGCCTGGCCGCCGGGCCGTTGAAACAAAGCCCGAGATAGCCGAACGCCATCAACAAGGCGCCGAATTTCACCGATCGCTTCGAGCCGAGATAGCGATCCGCCAGCAGCCCGCCGAACAGCGGCGTCAGGTAAACCAGGCTGGTGAAGGCGCCATAAAGCCCGGCGGTGACATTGTCGCTGAACAGGAAATGATCGGCGAGGAACAGCGCCAGCAGCGCCCGCATGCCGTAATAGCCAAAGCGTTCCCACATTTCGGTGGTGAACAGCCGCGCCAGTTGCGCGGGGTGGCCGAACCATTGCGGCCGTGTATCCGGAACCGGCGCGGCGGCGGTGTTATCGGTCAAAATCCCGGTCTCCCGAACCCTCGATCCGGCGACTGATGGCCGGTTGCGCCATGACGATAGCGAGCGAAGTGCCGCTGCGGAAGGGGCGGCGATGAGTGTCAGGCTGGCGGCGAAATGCTGGCGACATGCTGGCGACATGCTGGCGCCATGCTGGCGCGGCCGCGCGAGCCGCGATAAGGGCGACGCATGACCAGCTTCAACGACACAAGTTCCGCCGCCGCGCTGCTCGCCAGCCGCCGTTCGGGCAAGGCGCGCGACATGGTCGCCCCCGGCCCCGATGCGGCGCAGTTGCACGCCATCCTCGCCACCGCAGCCCGCGTTCCCGATCATGGCAAGCTGGCGCCGTGGCGGTTCGTGACGGTGGCGACCGACCAGCGCGGTGCGCTCGGTGCCGGCCTCGAAGCCGCGTATGCCGCCGAAAACCCCGACGCCGGGCGGCTCGAACGCGGCGCGGCGCATGCGTTCGCGGCGCAAGCCCCCTGCCTGGTCATCAGCCTGTCGCGGCCCCACGAAAACCAGATCCCGCTTTGGGAACAGCAGCTTTCCGCCGGCGCCGCAACGATGATGCTGTGCGCCGCCGCCCATGCCCAGGGCTTTGTCGCCAACTGGCTGACCGGCTGGGCGGCCTATTCCCCCGGCGTCCACGCGCTGGTCGCCGAACCCGGCGAGCGCATCGCCGGGTTCGTCTTCATCGGCACCCCATCGCGGCCGCTCGATGAACGCCCGCGGCCCGAATATGACGCGGTGGTCCGCGCCTGGCGGGGTTGAGGGAGACGAGCCTCCGGCGGCGCTGATACGACACCGGCGCAAGCCTTCAGGCGGCGCTCGCGGCGTCCGGCTGGGTAATGCTTTCGAAGCGGAAGATGTTGGCCTCGATGACGAGGAAGCACAGCAACCACAGCGCCGCGTCATAGAAATCGAGCCAATTGCCGGTGACGCCCCACCAGGCCGCGATCGCGGCGATGCCGACATAAAGCGCGATCCTGAGGGCGTTGTGAATTCGCCAGTTGCGACCGGCCAGCGCGCCGGGCACCGAAAGATCATAGGCCAGCGAGGCGCCGAGCAGCAGCCACAGCGTCGAATTCGCCAGGCTGTGCCAGTCGTCGTGGCGCCAGAACATCAACCAGCCATAGGCCGCCAGGCCATAGCCGGCTATCTGCAACACCGCGAGGATGACCGTTTCGCCGCGGCGCGTCCGGGCACGATCAAGCGTGCGCGATTCCCATTCGAACGCCGCCAGCAGCAACAGCCAGCCGAACGAGTCGATGGCTTCATGTCGGTCCCGGTTGAGCAGGAAGAGCCAGATATTGACGGTCAGGAGGGTATAGACGGCGTATTTGAACACCGGCAGCCAGCGCTGGAGCGCCGTTTTCATCATGCCCGCGCCGCCGCTATCATGGATGACATGGCCGGCGGCGCGGGACGAGATCTGCGGGAATCAGGCGGCCTTGAGGACCAGTTCGATCTTTAGCTGCGCCGCCGGTTCGTCGATGTTTTCCATCGCCGCCAGCTCGCGCGCCAGCCGGCCGATGGCGGCTTCATAGATCTGCCGTTCGGAATAGCTTTGTTCCGGCTGGTCTTCGGCACGGTGAAGATCGCGGACCACTTCGGCGATCGACACAAGGTCGCCCGAATTGATCTTGGCTTCATATTCCTGGGCGCGGCGCGACCACATCGTGCGCTTGATGCGCGGCTTGCCCCGCAGCGTCGTCAACGCTTCGAGCAGCGTCGCCTGGCTGGAGAGTTTGCGCATGCCGACGGCTTCGGCCTTGTTGGTCGGGACGCGCAGCGTCATGCGTTCTTTTTCAAAGCGCAGCACGAACAATTCAAGCAAGGTCCCGGCGATCTCGGAGCGTTGCAGTTCGACGACCCGGCCGACACCGTGTTTGGGATAAACGACATAATCGCCAACTTCGAAGCCGAGCGGCTTGACCATGGTCATCAAATTCCGTCCCTTTCTGCACGCCGCGAACAGACGAAAGGAACGGCCTTGGCTTCCACAATGGGCAAACGTGGAAGCCAAGGCTTCCACGTCGGCGAACGTGGCTGCGGCGCTGCACTTTCGAAACTCGGGCGACCTGCCAGTTTTACAACAAGGTTCTCCACCGACCCGGCAGGGGCAGTTAGCGAGCGAACCTGCAACCGCAACAGTGGTTTTGCCACCGTCACAAATGTCTTATAGCAGAAAAAATGTCGGAATTCTACTCCCGTATCCGTATTGATCCTTAGTTCGCTGGGCCGGCGAAAAATCGCTGGGCCGAAGCCCTCAGGAACCGCTGCCGGGCTCGTCCGAGAAATATTTGTCGAACTTGCCTTCCTCGCCCTTGTGCGCATCGGCCTCCGGGGGCGTCTCGCCCTTGACGGTGATGTTGGGCCAGGTCGCCGAGAAGGTGGCGTTGAGTTCGAGCCATTTTTCGAGGCCGCCCTCGGTATCGGGCAAGATCGCTTCGGCCGGGCATTCGGGTTCGCAGACGCCGCAATCGATGCATTCACTGGGGTTGATGACGACCATGTTGTCGCCTTCATAGAAACAGTCGACGGGGCAGACCTCGACGCAATCCATGTACTTGCACTTGATGCAGGCTTCGGTCACCACATAGGTCATTGTGTCTCTCCCCGCGGGCACGCCCGCCAATTAAAAAACCGCGGGCACGCCCGCCAATTAAAACCGCGGGCCGCAGCCTGCCGAAGTTTTCCCGCCTGTTGCTGCTAGAACGGTGCCGAGGCTTCCGTCAATGCCCCGTTTTGTCGCGGGCAGGCGCGGCTGAGATCGGTATAGAGCTGGCGCGCCTCCTCATAAGGCCCGCGACTGTCGGCCAGCCCCTCGACCCGGACCACCACGACCGCGTCGTTCTGCGGGAAACTCAGCACCGATCCAGCCCTGACCAGCGCCGAAGCGCGGTCGATCACCCGTCCATCGATGCGCAATCGTCGGCTTTCGCATAGGTCTTGCGCGGCGGACCGTGACTTCGCAAGCCGTGCGAACCACAACCATTTGTCGAGCCGGAGCCCTGCGCCGTAGACCAAATGCTACCTGCCTTTCTTTCTTGCTTCCGCTGGCGCGGCGGTCCCAGCCCGCTCCCCCGCCCGGCCACCCGATACGATCACACTTGTGGGTGGCCGGGCGGGGGAGCGGGCTGGAGGCGCCGCCGCGAACGAAACGCGCGCCAGGATTGCGAAGGGCGACGTCGGAAGCGTCCGGGCTTCACTTTCGACATCGGTTGGAACAAACGCCCGCCGATCGCCGCGCCAGGCGAAGTGCGCGGCGCCATCGACAAGCTGCAAACGATAACCCAGCGCCCGCATCAGCCGGGCCAGGCCATCGCGCGTCAGCCCGGCGGTCGCTGCCCAATTGGGATCGGCGATGAACGGCGCCCGGCCCTTGCGGCGGCCATGGATGGCGCGCGCCAGCCGGTCGGCGATGTCGATCCGCACCGCTTCGCCGCCGATCCGCCAAAAGCCGGCAGCCTCGATGAAGCCCGGCGACAGCCCATCGTCGACGGCGATGCTGACCCGGCCCGGCGCTGGCAGCGGCGGCAACGCCTTGATCTCGTTCCCCACCGCCCATAGCGCCAGCCGCCAGCGCGTCGGCTCGGGGCGGAGCAGGCTGGCGACAAAGACATGGACAACGCCGAGCCGGACGCCCGCCGCGGTCAACGCCTGGCGATCGGCGCGCGGCAGCGCTGCGACCTGGTCCTCGGCATCAAAGCGTTTCAGCGCCCCCAGCGTTTCCACCAGCCGCACGATCAGCCCGCGCGCCACCGGCGACACGGTCGTCCGCAACGCCGCCAGCGTCACCAGCGGCCCGAGTTGGCGCGCCAGCGCCGCTGTGAACCAGCCCTCGAGCCGCGCCTGCACCCGCCGGCGATCGTCGGGCGACAGCCCGGCCAGGGCGCGATCGAGCTCGATCCGGGGGTTCATCGCGTCACGGCCACGGCGCAGACTCGCCACCCGGGCGCCGTCCCACAACAGCCGCGGCGGCATCTTGCCGGCGAAATCGAGGCTGAAAGCCGAATCATCGCCGGCTTCGAGCGCCGCCGCCCGCCGCGCCATCTCCTTGACAAGATAGCGTTCCGCCGCCGCCAGCAGCAATCGCTGTTCCCCGGCGCGCGCCAGCGGATCGGCGGCAAAGCGAAACCCGTCGAGCCTGCCGATGACCTCGCCCTCGACCGCCACCGCGCCATCGGGATCGATCTCCACCCGCTGGTCCTGTCCACGCGCCTTGAGATCGCGCAGCAGCACCGCCGTGCGCCGATCGACAAAGCGCTGCGTCAGCGCGATGTGCAGCGCATCCGACAAACGGTCCTCGACGGCGCGGGTGCGTTCCGCCCACAGGGGCGCGTCCGCCAGCCAGTCGGGCCGATGCGCGATATAGGTCCAGGTCCGCGCGCCGGCGATGCGATCGGCAAGCGTCTCGACGTCGCCGGTCATCCGGTCGAGGTGCGCCAGTTCGCTGGCAATCCACGCCGCGGGCAGCTTGCCATTGCCTTCGGACAAATGCCGGAACACCCGGCCGACCAGCCGCGAATGCAGTTCGTCGCCGGTCTTGCGGTAATCCGGCAGGCCACAGGCATTCCACAACCGCTGGACGCCGCGCGCGCCGGCGATGCTGTGATGCGTGCGCTCCATCACCCAGGGTTCCCCGGCCAGCCGCTTCAACACCGCCAGGTCGATGGCGTCGTCGCCGCGCTGCAACCCCGCCAGCATCGGCCGCTCGTCGAGCGCGCCGATCAGCCTTGGCAGCGTGGTGAAATCGAGATCGGTATTGCGCCACACCAATTGTTCGAGCGGTTCGAAGCGATGCGCCTGCAGCCCCTCGATTTCCTCCGGCGTGAACGCCGCCGCCTCGGCCTGGCCGAGTTGCACCGTCCCGAACGTCCCGTCCTTTTGATGCCGCCCGGCGCGCCCGGCGATCTGCGCCATCTCCGACAGCATCAGCCGGCGGTGCCGCCGCCCGTCGAACTTGCCCAGCGAGGCAAAGGCGACATGGGTGATGTCCATGTTGAGCCCCATGCCGATGGCATCGGTGGCGACGAGATAATCGACCTCGCCCGACTGGTACATCGCCACCTGGGCGTTGCGGGTGCGCGGCGAAAGGCTGCCCATCACCACCGCGGCGCCGCCCTTTTGCCGACGCAGCATCTCGGCCAGCGCATAGACTTCGGCCGCCGTGAAGGCGACGATGGCGCTGCGGCGTGGCAGCCGCGAAAGTTTTTTCGCCCCGGCATAGCTCAGGGTCGAAAACCGCGGCCGCGTCACGATCTCGGCCTCGGGCAACAGCCTGCGGATCAGCGGCCGCAACGTCTCCGAGCCCAGGATCATTGTCTCGGCATAGCCGCGCGCATGGAGCAATCGGTCGGTAAAGACATGCCCGCGCGTCGGATCGGCGGCGACCTGGCCTTCGTCGATGGCGACGAACGCCACCTCCTTTTCGACCGGCATCGCCTCGACGGTGCACAGGAACCAGCGCGCCCCCGGCGGCACGATCTTTTCCTCGCCGGTGATCAGCGCGACATTCGCCGCACCCTTCAACGCCACGACCTTTTCATAGACTTCGCGCGCCAGCAGCCGCAGCGGAAAGCCGATCATGCCGCTGGCATGGCCGCACAGCCGCTCGACCGCCAGATGCGTCTTGCCGGTGTTGGTCGGGCCCAAAACGGCGGTGACGCCGTCAGATTTAATTTTCACGGCGGTGATCGTAGCCGAAGCCGAAGCGCCCCGTATCGGCGGCGCCGACGCAAAAGAGGAGAAGCGCTTCGTCACTTGCACGTTCTGCATGTCGGGATTGATTGCGTGATTAAAAAGCCGCGACCAAGGGGCATTTCCGCGTCGTGCGGAGCACTATATCGGACCGAGTTCCCCAGCCTGCTCATCGCGTCCTTTGCAACGTATCAGCGCTACAGGAGAATCGCACGACTTGCCCCGCGATTCAAGTGAACGTTAAAGACCGTCGGTTCATCGCATCGAGTCTTCTGGCGAGCGTGGCAGGATTGACACAGGCGATGCCATTCGCCCAAGCCAAGCCTTGTCTTGGACGGTCCGCGGGGGGATGCGTTTGTTCCGGCCGATTTTGCATGCTTCAAATGCCGCCGGAATGTCCATTCCGGGCAGCCCCCGCCGCTTGGCGCGTCTTGGCAAACCAGACTGGCAGCGCCTGCGCGACTATCGCAAGCGCCTCGAATTGCTCGGGTTGGGCCTCGGCACCGACCTTTCGACCGATCTTGGCGACCGTATCGGCACCCGCGGCTGGTGGCTCGGCCTCGCCGCCTGCACCAGCCTGTGCGGCGCCGCCCTCGCCCTCGCCACCATGGTCGTGCCGCTGCCGCAAGCCATCCGTCCCGGCCTGACGCCGACGCAGCGCGAAGCCATGCGCCCGCAATTCATCGCACCGCTGGCGCGCGGCGGCGCCACCGGCACCGCGCCGCTGCCGTCGCCGCGCTTCGTCGAAGCGCTTGCCGAGGCCCCCGAACGCCCGCGCCTCGAAGTGACGGCACGGATCAACGGACGCGAAAGTTTCGAAACCATGTTGCGCCGCGCCGGCGTCGGCGCGTCCGACATCAATGACGCGATCGCGCTTGTCCGACCGATGGCCAATCTCGGCGCCCTGCCCAGGGGTTCGGACGTCGATATCGTCCTTGGCCGCCGCGAAACCCGGTCCGTGCCGCGCCCGCTCGAACTGCTCGGCTTGCGCGCCGCCTTCGACCTGCGGCTGGCGGTCAGCCGCGTCGATGGCGCCTTGCAGGTCAAGCG
>JANNJH010000373.1:0-5370 GCA_031405775.1 Sphingomonadales bacterium
GGCGCGCCATCCTGATCGCCCACGGCTTCGGCGCGCCGTGAGCGGGATCTTCGGCGCCGGGCTGAGCGCGACCGAAAGCACCGCGATCATGGTCAGCCTCAAGGTCGCCTCGGTCGCGACGCTGGTGACGCTGCCGATCGCCCTGGCGCTGGCGTTTCTGCTGGCGCGGCGGCGGTTCTGGGGCAAGCCGGTGGTCGATGCGCTGGTCAGCCTGCCGCTGGTGCTGCCGCCGGTGGTGACGGGGTATCTGCTGCTGCTGGCGTTCGGGCGCAGCGGCTGGGCCGGGCAGGCGCTGGCCAGCATCGGCGTCTCGGTGCTGTTCCGCTGGACCGGCGCGGCGATCGCCGCTGGCGTCATGGCGTTGCCGTTGATGGTCAGCCCGATGCGGCTGGCGCTGGAGGCGATGGACCGGCGGCTGGAGGCGGCGGCGGCGACGCTGGGGGCGTCGCGCTGGCGGGTGTTCGCCACTATCACGCTGCCGCTGATCCTGCCCGGCATCATCGCCGGCACGGTGCTGGGCTTTGCCAAGGCGCTGGGCGAATTCGGCGCGACGGCGATCTTTGTCTCGTCGATTCCGGGCGAGACCGAGACCCTGCCGCTGGCGATCAATGCCCTGTTGCAGGTGCCGGGGGGTGAGAGCGCGGCGCTGCGGCTGGCGCTGCTGTCGCTGGCGATCGCGCTGGCGGCGCTGATCGCGGCGCAATATTGGCAACGGCGCGCGGCCCGGCACCGGGCATGAGCTTCGATGTCGATGTCCGCCTGCAACGCGGCGATTTCACCAGCGATTTTGCCTTTGTCTCGGATGCGGCGGTGACGGCGCTGGTCGGGGCATCGGGGCATGGCAAGACCTCTATCCTGCTGGCCATCGCCGGGCTGGTGCGCCCCATCGCGGGGCATATCCGCGTCGGCGGGCGCACGCTGTTCGATGCCGCCGCCGGCATCGATGTGCCGGCGCGGGATCGCGACCTTGGCGTGATGTTCCAGGATGTGCGGCTGTTCCCGCAACTGACCGTGCGCGCCAACCTTGGCTATGCCGGGCGCGCGACGCCGGACGAGGTGACGGCGATGGCGGCGCAATTGGGCATATCGGCGCTGCTCGGTCGCTGGCCGCGGCATCTTTCGGGTGGCGAGGCGCGGCGGGTGGCGCTCGGCCGGGCGCTGCTGGCGAAGCCCGCGGCGTTGCTGCTCGACGAGCCTTTGGCGCACCTCGACGCAGGCCGGGCGAGCGAGATGATCGGCTTGCTGGCCACCGCCAGCCGGGCGGTGCCGCTGCTCCATGTTACCCATGATCTTGGCGAAGCGGAGCAGCTTGGCGCCCGGATTGTTCGAATTTGAACTTTGCGATCGAATGTGGGGCGGCGATCGGTAAAAATGCAAACTAGGTAGCATTACGCACAGATTAAGACCTCAGTAACTGTCATGCATGTGCGCAGCCGTGCGTTCGGCTGCCGAGCGATTTGTAAGGATAGCCATGCGCCTTGCGATTTTGGACGACGACCGGGAAGTTTGCGCCGATGCCGCTTCGGCGCTGCGCGGTGGCGGTCATGCTTGCTTTGAATTTTACAGCGGCGAAGCGCTGCGGCGGGCGCTGCGAAGCGAGAGCTATGACTTGCTGGTGCTCGATTGGGAACTTCCCGACCTGTCGGGGATCGACCTGCTGGCATGGGTGCGCGCGACCTTGCCAGCGCCGCCGCCGGTGATCATGCTGACCGGGCGCAGGGGCGTTTCGGGCCGCCATTCCGGCGCCGATGATCATATCGCCAAACCGGTGCAGCCGGCGGAGCTCAAGGCGCGCGTCGAGGCGCTGCTGTGCCGCCGCTATGGCGAGATCGGCTCGCCCGGAATCGAAACCTTCGGCGGCCATGCCTTTGATCCGATGACGAGGACGGTGTCGGTAAACGGCGACGCCGTCGACGTCACCGCCAAGGAGTTCGGCCTGGCGCTGCAGCTGTTCCGCAACCTCAACCGGCCGCTGTCGCGGGCGCATTTGATGGAGGCGGTATGGGGGCGCAACCCCGAAACCCCCAGCCGGACGCTCGATGCGCATGTCTCGCAGATCCGCGGTCGGCTCGGCCTGCGGCCCGAACATGGGCTGCGGCTCGCGTCGATCTACAGTTTTGGCTATCGTCTGGAAACGCTCGATTCGATGACGCTGGCGAGCTGAACGGTCGCCGGGTCAGATGTCCTGGCGACGCAGCCATTCGCGCAGCTGCGGACCGATATCGTCGCGCGCCAACGCCAGCGCGATATTGGCCATGATGTGCCCGGCCTTGTCGCCGCAATCGAAGCGCGTGCCGGTAAAGCTCAGCGCGTGGAACGGCTGGACGCCGATCAGCTCGGCCATGGCGTCGGTCAGCTGGATCTCGCCCCCCGCCCCGCGCTTGCCGGCGCCAAGGATCGGCATGATCTCGGGCTGCAATATGTAGCGGCCGATGGCGGCGAGGCGCGACGGCGCGGTGCCGGCTTTGGGCTTTTCGACAAGGCCGCGGACTTGCGTGACCAGCCCGTCGGTGGCGCCCGGCGTGACGATGCCATAGCGGCTGGTGTGGTCCTCCGGCACTTCGAGCACCGAGATGATGTTGCCGCCGAGCCGCTTGTAGGCATCGTGCATCTGCGCCAGCGCCGGGGCCTCGGGTTGCCACAGGAGTTCGTCGGGCAGCAGCACGGCAAAGGCGTCGTTGCCGGTGAGGTGGCGGGCGCACCACACGGCATGGCCAAGCCCGGCGGGTTCCTGCTGGCGGACATAAGCGATCGCGCCGGGGGCGAGTTGGGTTTCGTCGAGCAGCGCCAGTTCGGCCGTCTTGCCCTTGGCCTTCAGGCTGGAAACAAGTTCGCTGGCAACGTCGAAATAATCCTCGAGCGCGCCCTTTCCGCGCGCCGTAACGAAAATCATCCGCTCGATCCCGGCGGCAAGTGCTTCGTCAACGGCATATTGCAGCAGCGGTCGATCGACGACGGGAAGCAGTTCCTTGGGCACCGCCTTGGTGGCGGGCAGGAAGCGCGTGCCCTGCCCGCCGACCGGGAAAACTGCCGTGGTCACCGGTTTGATCGTCATGCCGTGCTGCCCCATCGTTGCCTGCCGCGCGTCATCGGCGTGAAAATATGACCGGGAGTCAGAGCCACGGCGCCCTGGTATCGAGCGCCAGCATCGCGGCGGGCTGGTTGCGTTCCGAAACGATCGCCCAGCGGTCGCCGCTGACCAGGACTTCGGGGACGAGCGGGCGCGAATTATAGGTGCTCGCCATCGTCGCGCCATAGGCGCCGGCGGTCATGAAGGCGATGCGGTCGCCGGCGCCGACGGCTTCGATGTCGCGATCATCGGCAAAAGTGTCGCCGGTCTCGCACACCGGCCCGACGACGCTGGCGACCATGCGCTCAGGCCGAGGCCGCAACGCCTTGATATCGTGCCAGGCGCCATAGAGCGACGGGCGCATCAGGTCGTTCATCCCGGCATCGGCGACAACGAAGGTCTTGGTGGCGCCGCGCTTGACGAGGATGACGCTCGATACCAGCACGCCGGCATTGCCGACAATCATGCGGCCGGGTTCAAAGATCAGTCGGGCATCCCAGCCCCTGGTGGCGCGGGCGACCATCGCGGCATAGACTTTGGGCGACGGCGGCGCCGGCTGGTCGGCGCGATACGGCACGCCAAGCCCGCCGCCGACATCGATGCGCGTCACCGGATGGCCGGCGGCGCGCAGTTCATCGGCGAGCCCGCCAAGGCGACCGATGCAGGCCTCGATCGGGCCAAGGTCGGTCAACTGGCTGCCGATATGCGCCGCGAGGCCGACCGGGTTGAGCGACGGATAGGTGGCGGCGGCGATGAAGGCGGCGGCGGCGCGCTCGATCGGCACGCCGAACTTGGTGTCCTGGCTGCCGGTGGAGATCTTGGCGTGGGTGCCGGGTTCGACCGCCGGGTTGACGCGGATGGCGATATCGACGCGCGCGTCATGGGCGGCGGCGACCTCGGCGAGCATCGAGATCTCGGCTTCGGATTCGACGTTGAATTGCAGGATGCCGGCTTCGATGCCCGCCGCCATCTCGTGCAGCTGCTTGCCGACGCCGGAAAACACGATGCGATTGGCGGGAATCCCGGCGGCCAGCGCCCGCGCCAGTTCGCCGCCCGAAACCACATCGGCGCCGGCGCCAAGCCGGGCCAGCGTCGCCAGCACCGAAAGATTGGGGTTGGCCTTGACCGCGAACGCCACCAGCGGATCGCCATCGCCAAGGCCCGCCACGGCGGCGGAAAAGACGTTGTAATGGCGTTCGATGGTGCCGGTCGAATAGCAATAAAATGGCGTGCCGACCTTGGCCGCCAGCGTTTCGAGGCTGACGCCCTCGGCATGCATGACGCCGTCGCGGATTTCGAAATGGTCCATCAGTGGCTTCCGGGTGGTGGCAGGTTGAAGCGGTCGTCAGGGCGTTCCTGCGATTTTTCGATGGGGTCGTCGACGCGGTTGGGGGCGGATTGCGGCGGCAGCTTGAGCATGTCCTCGGCCGTTGGCGCAACGGTCGTGCCGGTCGCCATCGCCGGTGCGGGACGCGGCGGCACCGGCGTCAGTTTGCCGATCTTGCCGCAGGCGGCGAGCGCCAGCAGGGCGAGCAGGGCGAGATGCGCCTTCACAGCCGCGTCCGGGCACAGGCGATGGCGGCGCGGACATTGGCCGGCGCGGTGCCGCCAAAACTGGTGCGGCTGGCGACCGAGGCTTCGACCGACAGCACCGACCGCGCCGCCGGGGTGATGCGCGCGTCGATGGCCGCCAGATCGGCGTCGGACAGGCCGTCGAGCATGACGCCGGCGGCTTCGGCGGCGCGCACGGCGCGGCCGGTGATGTCATGCGCCGCGCGGAACGGCAGCTTTGCCTCGCGGACCAGCCAGTCGGCGAGGTCGGTGGCGGTCGAAAACCCGCCTGCCGCGGCGGCGCGCATGCGGTGCTTGTTGAAGGTGATGCTCTCGATCATCCCGGTCATCGCCGTCAGGCACAGCGCCAGCGTGTCATGCGCCTCGAACACCGGCGGCTTGTCGTCCTGCATGTCCTTCGAATAGGCCAGAGGCAGGCCCTTCATGATGACCGCGAGGCGTTGCAGATTGCCGAGGAACAGCCCGGCCTTGGCGCGCACCAGTTCGGCGGCATCGGGGTTGCGCTTTTGCGGCATGATCGACGACCCGGTCGACCAGGCGTCGGGCAAGGTGATGAAGCCATAGGGCTGGCTCGCCCAGATGATGATCTCCTCGGCCAGCCGCGACAGATGCAGCCCGGCCAGCGTCGCCGCCGACAGATATTCGAGCGCGAAATCGCGGTCCGACACCGAATCGAGCGAATTGGCGGTGGGGCGATCGAAGCCCAGCGCCTGCGCCGTCGCGGCGCG
>JANNJH010000374.1:0-1150 GCA_031405775.1 Sphingomonadales bacterium
GCTACAGCTGGATCTGCAAAGGCAAATTCCTGAGATGGTACGGCCAAGAAGGACTATGGACGGCTCAGAAGCATCGAGTACTATATATCGATAATATATATTATGTTAAATAATATACGCCTTGGCGAAGGCGCGTTCGTCGCATATCGATAATCGCATGTCACCCCGGCCCAGTCCGCAAGCCGCCGATCTGTTCGGCGATATCGAAGCAACGCCCAAGGTCGGTTGGCGTGATTATATTCCAGGCCTTGTTGTAGCCGGGCTTGCCACGCTGGCGGCTGGGAGTCTTTCACAACGCTATGGCGCGCCGTTGACGCTGATGTCGCTGCTGATCGGGCTGGCGCTGAATTTTTTGTCGTCCGACCAGCGCTTGACCCCGGGGCTGACTTTGGCAGCGCGCGAACTGTTGCGCTGGGCGATCGTGCTTGTCGGCGCACGGATCACATTCGATCAGATCGCCGCGCTGGGTTTCGAAGCCATCGGCATGGTCGTGCTCACCACGGTCGTAACGATTGCTGTCGGTGCGGCCACTGCCCGCGCGCTTGGATTTTCATCAGCATTTGGCGTGTTGTCGGGCGGCGCTGTCGCAATCTGCGGCGGATCGGCTGCGCTGGCGCTGTCTGCAACGCTTGGCGAACGCAGGATACGACAGGCCGAGCTGACACTGGTGCTGGTCGGCATTTCCGCGATGAGCTCGCTGGCACTCGTGCTGTATCCAGCGGCCGCCCATGCGTTGGGGTTCAGCGATGCCCAGGCCGGCTACTTCCTTGGCGGGTCGGTGCACGATGTTGCCCAGGCTCTTGGCGCCGGTTATGCCTATTCACCCGGCGCCGGCGAAACCGCGACGATCGTCAAACTGGCTCGCGTCGCACTCCTCGCACCGGTGTTGTTCGTCATCGCCTTGATATTCCCGTCGCAGCTTGAAGTAACAGGCGGCAAGCGCGCCGCGCCCGCGGTGCCTTGGTTTGTTGGCGGCTTTTTTCTGGTTGCGGGCATCAATTCTACCGGCATCATCCCCAATCAAGTATCTCATTTCACCGCCGAAACAGCGGCAATCATGCTGGCGGTCTCGGTTGCTGCCACGGCCATTCGTTCGCCACTCGCCGAGATCATGAAAACCGGGCCAAAGCCACTTCTCGCGGTTGCCGCA
>JANNJH010000375.1:0-3212 GCA_031405775.1 Sphingomonadales bacterium
GCTGGCGAGGATGGTCAGTTCGTTCTTGAGCTTGATGTTGCGGATGGCGCCGCCGATGATCTTGCCAAGGTCGCCAAAGCCGGGGCGGCCGGGTTCGGCCATCATCATCGGGAAGCCGATATCCATCAGGGCATCGAGCAGCTTGAGAAATTCGAGATAGGCCTTGCCGTCGGCGCGGCTCAGCCGGGCGATGTCGTCGGCGGTGCGTTTCGCATCGCGGAACACCGCGATCGAGGCACCGTCCGGATGCAGATAGACATAGCTCGGGTCGGGATCGATGGTCTTCAGGCCATGTTTGACGAGGTCGAGGTCCTCGATCAGCCCGGTGCCGCGGACGAACAAAAGCTCGACGGCGCACGGCGTCACCATGTGGCGCGGCGCTTCGGGGATCATATAGCCCGAACTGGTCATGCCGCCGACCTTGTCGAGCCGTTCGACGACGATGACACTCTTGCCGGCGCGGCTGAGATAACCGGCGGCGCTCATGCCATTATGGCCGGCTCCGACGATGACGACATCGACCTGTTCGCTCATCGTTTATGCTCCTGTTCGGTCCTGGATGAACTATCGGCATCCGGCACCGCGCCGCCCCCCGCCCCTGTCCAAGGACAGGCGCGGGCGCGGCAAGGTGCGTCACAGCATCACGGCGCAATGGCAAGGAGTCTGGGATGGCACGGCTGACGGACAGGGTGGCGATCGTCACGGGCGGCGGTGGCGGCATTGGCGCGGCGGTGGCGCGGCGGCTGGTCGACGAAGGCGCGCGCGTCGTCGTCGCCGACCTGTTCGAGGACAGCGCCCGCCGCGCGGCGGAACCGCTGGGCGATCGCGCGCTGGCGGTGCAGTTCGACGCCGAGCAGCCGGACTCGGTCAAGGCGATGGTCGAGCGCGCCGTCAGCCATTTCGGCCGGCTCGATATTCTCCATAACAATGCGGCGCTTACCGATCCCGAACGCCAGCAGCAGGACACCAACGCCATCGATATCCCGATCGAGATCTGGAACGCGACGATGGCCGTCAACGTCACCGGCTATCTGCTGGGTTGCAAATACGCGCTTCCGCACATGATCGCTGGTGGCGGCGGGTCGATCATCAACACCGCATCGGGTTCGGGCGTGATGGGCGATCTGGCGCGGATCGCCTATGGTTCGTCGAAGGGGGCGATCATCACCTTGACCAAATATGTCGCCACGCAGCACGGCCATCAGGGCATTCGCTGCAACGCCATCGCCCCCGGCGTGGTGATGACCGAGGCGCTGGCCAAGGCGGTTCCGGGGCTTGCCGAGATCATCAAGCGCCATGTGCTTACGCCGCGATTCGGAACGCCCGAGGATATCGCCGGGCTGGTGGCCTATCTCGCGTCGGATGAGGCCGGGTATATCACCGGGGAATGCATCGGTATCAACGGGGGCAGCCTTTCCCATCAGCCGCACTATGCCGACCTCGCCGCCGCGATGGCCGGCGCATGAGCGCGTTCGATCTTACGGACAAGGTGGCGATTGTCACCGGCGGCGGTTCGGGCATCGGCGAGCAATGTTCGCTGCTGCTGGCGGAACGCGGCGCGCGGGTTGTCGTCGTCACCAGCACGGCGGACACGGCGGCACCGGTGGTCGCGGCGATCCGCGCCGCCGGCGGCGAGGCCATCGAGGCATCGGGCGATGTCGCCGACGAAGCCACGGCCAAGGGTGCGGTTGCCGCGGCGATGGCGAAATGGGGGCGGGTCGACATCCTCATCAACAACGCCGCGATCACCGGCGCGACGTTCCTGGCGCGCGACACCAACGTTACCGAAATGGAAGCAGACGTCTGGCAGCGGACGCTGGCGGTCAATCTGATCGGCCCGGCGCTGTTCTGCAAGCACGCCATCCCGGTGATGATCGCCGGCGGCGGCGGTTCCATCGTCATGGTCAGTTCGGGGCGCGGCGTGCAGGGTGACCTCGGCCTCACCGCCTATGGCGCCAGCAAGGCGGCGGTCATCAACCTCGCGCTCAATGTCGCGACGCAATATGGCAAGCAGGGCATCCGCGCCAATTCGGTCGTCGTCGGCATGGTGATGACGCCATCGGTGGCCAACGGCACGACGCCGGAAATGCAGGCGATGCTGCGCGGGCATCATTTGACGCCCGATATCGGCAAGCCGCGCGATGTTGCCGAAGTGCTGGTCTTCCTCGCCTCCGATGCGGCGCGGTTCGTGACCGGGGCAACGCTGGCCGCCGATGGTGGCATCACGGCGCACACCGCGCCCTATGCCGATTTTCTCGGGATGAGTGCCGGCGACGGCATGATCCGTAAAGACTGAAGAAGGATTTTTCGATGACCAAGGCAGGTGTGATCGGGCTCGGCCAGATCGGTGGCGGCGTGGCGATTTGTCTGGCGCGCGCCGGGGTGCTGGCGGCGGTCTATGATGTCCGCCCGGATGCCTCGGCGGGGCTCGATGGCGTTCCGCCGGTGGTGGCGACGCCGGCCGAACTGGCGCGGCAGTGCGACGTCGTGCTGATCGCCGTCGTCAACGCCAAGCAGATCAAGGACGTGCTCAATGGCCCCGATGGCGTGTTGTCGGCGGCGCGGCCCGGCCTCGATGTCGTGCTGCTCAGCACGATTTCGCTGCCCGATCTCGCTGAAATCCGCAAGCTGACCGATGCGGCGGGGGTCGGCCTTGTCGATAGCGGCGTCACCGGCGGCCCGGCGGCGGCGCGCAACGGCCTCGTATGTCTGGTCGGCGCCGATGACGCCGTGCTGGCGCGGGTCAAGCCGACGCTCGAGGCTTTTGCCCAGAATGTCGCGCACATGGGGCCACCGGGTTCAGGCATGGCCGCCAAGATCGCGCGCAATGTCATCGTCTATACCGTCTGGCGCGCCGGCTATGAAGGCGCCCGGCTGGCGGCTGCCGCCGGAGTCGATGTCCGCAAGCTGGCGGCGGCGATCGACGCCAGCGCCGCCAATGTCGGCGGCCCGACGACGTGGATGACGCGCCCTGATCCCGCCACCGATGCAGCCGAACTGCGGCTGCGCGAAGGCACGCTCGGCCTGCTCGACAAGGATCTGGCGGCGGCGCTCGAACTCGCCGGCGCGCTCGACATCGAGCTGCCGATGGCGCAACTTGCCCGCGACAGCGCACGCCTGATCATGGGGCTCGACCACGAATGACTGCCGCCGAAGTCCATGACCGCCTGACGAACTGGCTGGCCGCGACCAAGCCCGAATGGCGGGCGCTG